>JAICHZ010000141.1 GCA_025924655.1 Pseudonocardiaceae bacterium
CCTTCACCGTCTCGATGTCCTGCTTCGTGCTCCGCACGGCCTTCTCAGGCACCGGCGGCGCCGACTTGCGCACCTGCGTGATCCCGGCTGCCGAGATCACTCCAGCGACCACCAACAGCACCACACCGATGATCAGCGCGGACAGCCAAGCTGCCAGCACGACCGCTAACCCGAGGATCGCCGCCGCGACCAGCGCACCGAGCCCCAGCAATGCCATGACCGCGCCAGCGCCCCCGATGCCGATACCGATACCGGCTTGGGCCCCTTTGCGTTTCATCTCAGCAGTAGCCAGCGCCATCTCATCGCGCACCAGTGCGGAGATCTGTGCGGATAGCTGCTCCACCAGCTGACCGACGGATGCATCAGTCCCACTGGCCTGCCCCTGCTCGCGGATTGTCATTGCCTCCTCCTTGGCCCTTCGCCCGTAGTCTCTAAGGACATACCCGGCGTCGGCACGGTTTACCCGTGCTGCGGAGTTAACTCTAAGTAACCCTCGCGAGGTGGCGGATGTCCGGTGCTCCTGAGGACGAGCCGCAGCGGCTGGCACGGAACATCAACGACCTGCTCCAAGAGCTGCGGGTGGCGCTGGCTGGGGTGCAAATCCTGTTCGGTTTCCTGCTCTCGATCGTGTTCACCGAGACCTATCGACGGGCCACTGACGTGCAGCACGGCGCGCACCTGGTGGCGGTCGCTTTCGCACTGATCGCGGTGGCGTCGATGACCGCCCCGGTGGCGTGGCACCGGCTGTTGTTCCGGCAACGCCAGCGCCCGGAGATCCTGCGAGTATCCAACCGGTTCGCGATCGCCGGATTGATCAGTCTGGCCATCGCGATGAGCGCCACCGTCTTCTTGCTGGCCGACGTGGTACTCGGCGGTTGGCCGGCCATAGTGGCCTGCGCGCTCACCGTTGCCGGTTTCAGCGTGCTGTGGTTCGCACTTCCGCTTCGCCAGCGTGAATACGCCGCGGAGCACCATCTCCCGGATGCGGCCGCTAACCAGCTCCGCCAAGGCCGTTGACGGTCCGGCCGGCCAGTTCCAGGTCAGCGACCAGGTCATCGAACATCTCGGCCTGCCGGTCCTTGGGACCGCGCAGCACAGCGGACGGATGGATCGTGGCCACCAGCGGCAACTGCGCGTACTCCAGTACCTCGCCGCGGTGCTGGGTGAGGCGAAACGACGTGCCGAGCAACGCCTTGGCCGCCGTCGCCCCTAGTGTCACCAGCAGTTGCGGGCCTACCGCGGCGAGTTCCGCGTGCAGCCAGGGCAGGCAGGCCCGGACGTGTTCGACGCCGGGGGTGCGGTGAATGCGGATCTTGCCATCGCGGCCTTGACGCTGGAACCGGAAGTGTTTCACCACATTGGTGACGTAGACGTCGGCCCGGGTTATCCCGGCCCGCTCCAGCGCCCGGTCGAGCACCCGACCGGCTGGGCCGACGAACGGCTCACCCGCGATGTCCTCCCGATCGCCGGGTTGCTCGCCGGCCAGCAGAAGCGACGCACCGGGAGGCCCGGAGCCGAATACCGTCTGCGTCGCGTCGGCGTAGAGCTCACACGCCGTGCACCCCGCTGCTTCCCGACGCAGTTCGGCCAGATCTGACATACCCGGGAGTACCCGAGCTGCGCAGCGGGTATGCCCGGACGAACCGAACTCGGCGAGTTAGGTGCGCCCCAAGGAGGCCGCGATGAAGGCAGTGACCTGGCACGGCAAGCGTGACGTCCGCGTCGACACGGTCCCCGATCCGAAGATCGAAGACCCGACGGACGCGATCGTGCGGATCACGACTACCGGCATCTGCGGATCCGACCTGCATCTCTACGAGGTACTCGGCCCGTTCCTGAGCGAAGGCGACATTCTCGGCCACGAACCGATGGGCATCGTGGAAGAGGTGGGCCCCGGCGTCACCGAGATCCATCCCGGTCAACGCGTCGTGATCCCGTTCAACGTGTCCTGCGGGACGTGCTTCATGTGCGCTCAGGGACTGCAGTCACAGTGCGAGACGACCCAGGTCCGGGACCACGGGATGGGGGCCGCGCTGTTCGGCTACACCAAGCTTTACGGGCAGGTGCCGGGCGGGCAGGCCGAGTACCTGCGGGTCCCGTTCGGCAACACGCTGCCCATCGTGGTGCCCGAAGGCCTACCCGACGAGCGGTTCGTCTACCTCTCCGACGTGTTGCCCACCGCATGGCAAGCGGTCGAGTACGCGGGGATCCCGAAGGACGGCAGCGTCGTGGTGCTCGGTCTCGGGCCGATCGGTGACATGTCCGCCCGGATCGCCCGGCATCGCGGTGTGCAACGGGTGATCGGCGTCGACCTGGTGCCTGAGCGCCTCGCGCGCGCTCGGCTGCACGGCATCGATGTGCTCGACTTGCGCGAGCACCAAGATGATCTCGGCGAGGTGATCCGTGGAATGACCGGCGGCCGTGGGCCGGACGCGGTCATCGATGCCGTCGGGATGGAGGCGCACGGGTCCCCCAGCGCGAAGATCGCCCAGCAGATGGCCGGGCTGCTCCCCGATGCGGTGGCGGCGCCGCTGATGCAGCAGGCCGGTGTCGACCGGCTCAACGCCCTCTACCTGGCGATCGACATCGTGCGCCGGGGCGGAACGATCTCGGTGATCGGCGTCTACGGCGGCATGACCGATCCGCTGCCGATGTTGACGATCTTCGACAAGCAGATCCAGCTGCGGGTGGGTCAAGCGAACGTCAGGCGGTGGGTGCCCGACATCCTCCCGCTGCTCACCGACGGCGATCCGCTCGGTGTAGAGGGCTTCGCCACCCACACACTGCCGTTGGACCAGGCCCCGCAGGCATACGAGATCTTCCAGAAAAAGCAGGACGGCGCCATCAAGATCCTCCTGCAACCCTGATCATCGGAGCAGGCGCAGCAGGGCTCGTTCCAGGCGGGCGCGGACCTGCTCGTCGACGAGGTCGAAGGTTCCGGCGCGGCGTACCGCGGCCAGGATCGTCCGGCCCTCGACGTAGTGTTCCAGCACGCGCGGATCCACGTAGGACGCTCGCGCCACCGCCCGGGTGTTACCCAGGTGTTCGGCCACCGCGTCCAGTGCCGCATTGATTGCCCGGGCGCGGCTGCGCTGGGAGCTGGGCACACCGCGAGCGGCCCCCTCAGCGAGGACGACCGCGGCGAGCACCGTCGCGTTCCAGGTGCGCAGATCTTTGGCGCTGAACTCGGCACCGGCCAACTCCTTGAGCCGAGCATTGACGTCCGCGGCGCACACGTCGTGCCAGCCCTGCTTGGTCCGGTAGGCCAGCAGGTCGTCCCCACCGCCACGGCGCCGGAGCAACGCACGCACGACCGCGTGCAGGGCCGGGTCCCGCAAAGTGATCGCCTGGTCGATGCCACCCTTGGCCGGGTACCGCAGCTCGATGCTGTCGCGCCGAAGCCGCACGTGGTCGCGGCGCACAGTAGCCAGGCCGAAGCTGCCCTCGTCCGCGTCGGAGCCGGGCGCGTACTCGTCGCCGCCGATCCGGAACGCGCCGATGTCCAGCATCCGCAGGGCCGCGGCCAGCACCCGATCGCAGCTCAGCCCGCGACCGTCGAGTTGCTCGCGGATCTGCGCCCGCACCGCGGGCAGCCGCCGACCGAGCCGTAGCACCCGGTCATGCTTGGCGACGTCACGGCGGCGTCGCCACTCGTCGTGGTAGCGGTACTGGCGCCGCCCGGCGGCGTCAGTACCGACCGCCTGGATATGGCCGCCGGGTAGCGCGCAGATCCACACATCGCGCCAGGCAGGTGGCACCGCGAGAGCGCGGATCCGGGCCAACGTGGCCGGATCGGTGATCGCAGCACCGTCCTCGTCGTGGTAACTGAAGCCCCGACCACGACGTCGGCGGGAGTACCCGGGATCGCTGGGCTCGACCCGTCGCAGCCGCACTAGGGCCTCCTTGCTGACACATCGGACCCACAACAAGTACCCCGTTTGCCGCATGAACTGTGCCGCCTCGGGGAAGATCTGTGCCGTGGCTGACTGCGACGTGGGCGTGGCCGAGCGGGTCGAGCTGGCGGAGAAAATCGCCTCGCTGCTCGACTCCGCCGGGCTGGATGTCGCGGTGGCCGAATCGCTGACCGGCGGGATGGTGGCGAGCGCGCTGGCCGAGGCGCCCGGATCGAGCAACTGGTTTCGGGGTGCGGTGGTGGCCTACGCCAGCGACGTCAAACACGAGCTGCTCACCGTGCCGGCTGGGCCGGTAGTCAGTGCGCCAGCGGCCGCCGCGATGGCCGACGGCGTTCGACGGCTGCTGCGGGCCGACTTGGCGGTGGCGCTGACGGGCGCAGGAGGCCCGGAGGGGCAAGACGGCCAACCGCCCGGCACGGTGTTTCTTGCCCTGTCCGACGGCATGGAGACCCACGTCGAGCACCGCTACATCGATTGCGACGATCCCGCCGAGGTATGTGCCGCAGCGGTCGCCGAGGCGCTTCGGCTGCTGCACCGGCATTTGTGCGCCGGTGCAGCAGCTCGTCGCAGCTAGGTCGCCGGATTGCTAGGTCGCAGTGCCGAAGACCTCGGCGACCTTGCGGGCGCGAAGCTCCTCGAGGGTGTCGGCCTGCCGGCGGCCCCGGTCCAGTAGCCCATCCAGGCGCGCGAGATCCAGGCGGCCGTCGTGTTGTGCCAGCTCGCGCAGCGTGCGCCAGCCCAGCGCTGCGTGCTCCACCGCGAGCCGCAGGCCTTCCAGCTCGACTACGATGCTCAGCGGAGAGCGGCCCCTGAGGTAGCCGTTAGGCTTCAGGCGCCCCACCTTCTCCCCCATCCAGGCCCCGTAAGCCTTGTAGCGCCGGACCGGAACGCCGAGTGCGGCCATCATGTCGCGCAGCGTGGCGCGATCTCCGACGATTTCGGCCGTCAACCGCTCGAGCGCAGCACCGATATCCGAGTCCCGGTGCGACCCGACCACCCGACGAGCCAACTCGACCGCCACAGTCAAGCCGGCCAGGTGATCGTTGAGGTAGATACCGAGCAGGTCCGCCTCAGAGCGGGTCTTACCTGCCGTACCGGTTCTTGTCGCGCCTGCGCGTCTAGCCATGCTGCCTCCTTCAAGCCCCGATGTGCCGCTTGGAGTTCTGCATACCCAGCCAGGCCCGATCAATGCGCCGAGCCGGCCACCGGCTGCGTAGATCAGGGGCGCGGCTTACCGGTTGTCGCCGAAACAGGTATTCCCCGATGAAAATTGGGATACCAGATGAATAACGAAATGATCACGGCTGGAGTGACTTCGGCGACATTTCTTGTCGTCTCAGTCACCCAGTTGGCGATCTTGAGGGGCCTGCCCCGGTGCGCCGGGCGGATTCCCCCACATTGGTGACGTCTGCCACGCTCACCGCGTCGACGGCCCGCTACAACGGTGGCGCCACCGAGGTGGCTAGGTTGCCGAATTAAACCTTTTGGCCCCGCCCGATCGGGTGATTCCCGTTCGCGTCGGGCGGTTCACAAATCCGGCATATCGCGTTCGCAAAGGCTCTTCTTAATCTGCGGTTAACCTGCGGAAACATCCCTAATTGTTGCGCTGAGTAACAGTTTTGGCGTTGGGATCCACGCCTGACGGGCACCTGCTGTCACCCTTTGCATCAGCCATGGCGATCCGTACCGTCGGACTCGTCCTGCTCGAAGGAGCCACCTTGGCGCGGGAATCCGGACCCGGTGCGCAAACCCGTCCCTCGGCCCCGGATACCGCAAGCTCACCCTGAATCGGGACGGGGCGCAGCCTGGGGATCGGTCGACGCGGGATACCCAGTCCACGCAATTACCGGCACCAGCAGTCGTATGCGCGATTCATGGAGAATAAAGATGACGAGGACCTCCCGTTTACTCGCACGTATTGGTATCGCTGCGGCCGCGCTGACGGCTCCGCTGGTATTGGCAGCCCCGGCCCTGGCGTCCCCGATGCGCCAGGACCCATGGGATGCCGTGGCACAGTGCGAAAGCGGCGGTAACTGGAGCACCAACACCGGCAATGGGTATTCCGGCGGGCTGCAGTTCGCCCCCAGCACGTGGGCTTCCTACGGCGGAGGTGCCTTTGCGGGTACCGCCAGCGGGGCCACCCGGGCGCAGCAGATCACCATCGCCGAAAAGGTGCTTCACGCGCAGGGTTGGAAGGCCTGGCCAACCTGTTCGAAAAGGGCCGGGGTCGGCTGACACCGGCTGCATCACCCGCTCGGCCCCCGCCGCCCGGCGGGGGCCGAGGCCACTTGAGTGGCCGGTTGAAAGTGCAGGGCGTGTGCTGGCACTCCGACGGTGCTCTGGTGCAGAGTTGCCCGGATGAGCAGCACCATTACCGATCCTCGCGCCGACCGGGCGTTCTTCGGCCATCCGCGCGGGCTGGCCAACCTGTTCGGCGTCGAGATGTGGGAGCGCTTCTCCTACTACGGGATGCTCGCCTCACTGACGCTGTACCTGTTTTACGAGACGACTGGTCACAACCCGGGTCTGGGGTTGCCGAAGTCCACGGCCACCAGCCTGGTCGGCGCCTACGGCGGATTGGTCTACGTCTCGACCATCGTTGGCGCATGGATGGCCGACCGGGTGTTCGGCGCCGAACGGACCTTGTTCTACAGCGCCGTTCTGGTGATGATCGGACACATCGCGCTGGCGATCCTGCCTGGCTTTGCGGGCGTCGGCGTCGGTCTGGCGTGTGTCGCGCTGGGCAGTGGCGGAGTCAAGGGCAATGCCACTGCCGTCGTCGGAACCTTGTATGCGGAAAATGACGACCGCCGCGACGCCGGTTTCTCGTTGTTCTATATGGGGATCAACACTGGCGCGTTGATCGGTCCGCTGCTGACCGGGCTCGCTCGGACCACGCTCGGTTTCCACTACGCCTTCGGCGTGGCCGCCATCGGCATGGCCGCTGGCCTGATCCAGTACACGATCGGACGCCGCAACCTGGGCACCGAGGCCAGCACCGTGCCCAACCCGCTGCCCCGCTCGCGCGCGACCTTGGTTGTCGGCCTTGTCGCGGTGGTCGCTGCCGTGGTGGCGTTTCTGGTGATGATCGGAGTGATCACCGCCGCCAACCTGTCTAACGTGGTCGTTATCGTCTGCGGGATAGCCGCAGTGGCGTACTTCGCGGTCATTCTGACCAGTACGAAGATCACGGTTGTGGAGCGCAGCCGGATGCTCTCGTTCATCCCCCTGTTCGTCACCAACGCGGTGTTCTGGTCGCTGTATCAGCAGCAGTTCACGGTGGTGGAGATTTACGCCGACGGGCGAACAAACCGAAACCTCTTCGGCTGGCAGATGCCCACCGAGTGGGTGCAGTCGTTCAACCCCGTGTTCATCATCCTGCTCGCGCCCGTGTTCGCGCTGCTGTGGATCAAACTCGGGTCCCGTCAGCCCTCGACGCCGATCAAGTTCGCGCTCGGCACAGTGATCATGGGCCTGGCTTTTCTGCTATTCCTGTTGTGGTCCGGCGGCACCGGACCGACCACGCCACTGCTCGCCGTCGGCCTCATCCTGCTCGTCTTCGCGCTCGCCGAGTTGCTGATCTCGCCGGTCGGCTTGTCGCTGGCCACCAAGATCTCCCCGACTGCGTTCCGCAGCCAGACGGTCGCGCTGTACTTCCTATCTGTTGCCCTCGGCACGGCCATGTCCGGATCGCTCGCCGGGTATTACAGCCCGCTGCACGAGGCACCGTATTTCGGCATTCTCGGCGCGGTCGCGATCGTCGTCGGGCTGATCGTCGTCGGGCTAAGTCCGATGATCCGCCGGCTGATGGCCGGAGTCCGCTGACGGCCTCGTTGGTCTCATCAACCTCCCTCGTCCCATCCGGAAGGTGTGTAGATCCGTTACGGAGGTGCCGGAGATGGCAACTTCGAGACAAAGTTGCCATGGCTGGCACGTCTGTGCGCGACAACAGTCCTCCACCAAACGGCCACGCTCAGTGACTAGCGTGACTTCACGCAAAGGCGCGTCATTGACGGTGCCGGCCGTGGGCCAGTGCTGCGCCCCCGGCTTGGGTGGGCGGGAGCTGAGGTGGTGTGCTGGTCGGCGTGCCGCCGATGAACCAACCGCCGCCAGCGCCAGGGTTGCCGCCGGTGTCCTCAGTGGCCCCGTCGGCGGCCCCGTCGGCCCCGGCACTGCCGGAACCGTCGTTGGCGCGAGCGTCGGGGTCGATGGCCGTGGCCACGGTGGTCAGCCGGGTGACTGGGCTGGTGGCCAGGCTGTTGCTCGCCGCAGCGCTGGGTTTCGGGGTGCTCAACGACTCCTACAACATCGCCAACGAGTTACCGAACATGGTTTACGAGCTGTTGCTGGGTGGGGTGCTGTCCAGCGTGGCAATCCCGGTACTGGTCCGCGCCCAGCGCACGGATGCCGACGGTGGGCATGCCTATGCGCAACGGCTGCTCACGATGAGCACGGTCGCGCTGCTGGTGGGCACGATCGGTGCGGTGGCCGCGGCGCCGCTGCTGATCCGGCTGTCAGTGACCAGCGGTCCGCATGCCAGCCCCGCGTTGGCCACCGCGTTCGCGTACCTGCTGCTACCGGAGATCCTGTTCTATGGGCTAGCCGCGCTGGTCGGCGCGGTGCTCAACAGCCGCGGTGTGTTCGGCCCGCCGGCCTGGGCGCCGGTGGCCAACAACCTTGTCGTCATCGGCGTGATCGGGGCTTACGCGCTCACGCCCGGTCGGATCAGCCTGCACCCGAGCCTGATGGGCGACGCCAAACTGTGGGTGCTCGGCGTGGGTACCACGCTGGGGATCGTGGTGCAGGCGGCGGTCCTGCTGCCGGCGCTGCGCCGGTCGGGATTCCGGTGGCGCTGGCGGTGGGGCTGGGATCCGCGGCTGTCGTCGTTCGGCGGGCTGGCCGGTTGGGTGGCGCTGTACGTGCTGGCCGGCCAGCTCGGGCTGGTCATCACCTACCGGATCGCCAGTGCCACCGCCAGCGGCGGGGTATCGACCTATGCGTACGCCTGGACGTTGCTGATCGTGCCCTACGGCGTGCTGGGCAACTCCGTGCTGACCGCGCTGATGCCCCGAATCAGCCGCGGCGCCGCCGACGGGAAGATCGACGAGGTGATTGCCGACCTGTCGCTCGGTACCCGGATGTCGGCACTGCTGCTGCTACCGATCTCGGCCCTGCTCACCGTGGCTGGTGCCCAGATCGCCATCGTGTTGTTCTCCTACGGCCACTCCGACCTCGCCCAGGCCGACCGGTTAGGCCACACCCTGGCCGCGTCGGCGTTCGGGCTGCTGCCCTACGCCGTGGTGCTGCTGCAGCTGCGGGTGTTCTACGCGATGGGCGATGCCCGGACCCCGACCGTGATCATGACGTTGATGGTCGCAGGGAATATCGGCCTGTCGCTTCTTGC
>JAICHZ010000142.1 GCA_025924655.1 Pseudonocardiaceae bacterium
AGTGAGGAGGCGACGCCCCCGGTGACGAACAGGTACCTGGTTGGGCTGGCGGGCTTGACCAAGACCTTCTCCCGTGGTCCGGACCGGCCCTTCGATTCGACCGGTTGCGATGCAGCTGGCGGCACGCCGCCGACCACGGAATCTCACGGTAACACTACCGGCTGTGGGCACTGAGCACCGCCTCGCCGGTCAGCCCTGGATCGCAGGAACCATTGCCTGTGCGTTGCCGCCGGTACCGTAGCGCCCGGCCCGTCCTTGTGCCTGCTCGGCCAGTGCCAAGACGCTCACCACCCGGCCGGCCGCCGTGTTCACATCGTCGACGGTGGATAACACCGACGCCGCCGCGGTATCGGCCCGCACCACACCGATCGGGCCGTTGCCGTCGGCGGATCCCGACCTACCGGCGAGCACCGCGCCTTCGCCAGCGTGATCCAGCTGGGTGGCGAACCGGGCCAGGATCCCCGCCCGGTCGCCGCTGCCGTTGCCGCGACTCGCGCCGCCGGTGAGCACAACAACGAGCTGAGCCGGCAGTATCCGCGGGCCGGCGTGGACGAAACCACCGTCACCGAGCCCCGCGAGCACGGCTGTGGTCTCAGCCGGGGTGGCCTGCGCCTTGCCGTTGTTGGGGTTGATCAGTAGTAGCGAGCCGAGCAGACCGCCGGCCAGCGTCCCGGCGTCCGACGCGGTAGGCAGCCGCAGCCCGGCAGGCAGCAACCGGGTGGACAGCTCACTGAGTTGGTCGGACCGGGAGGGATCGGTGAACGCATCGGTGAGCTGCAGCTCACCGGTAACGGTGGCGCCGGCGCTGCGCAACAGGCCGGTCAGCGCGTCGCGGTCGGCCGGAGCGGCATCCGCTGTGGTGACGAGCACCACGGATCGGCCACGCAGCGCGCCGCTGACGATGCGCGGACCCACCGCCGCGCCGAAGACGTCCGCGTTAGCCAATTGGGCATTCAGTGCGTTGCGTTCCGCTTGGAGGTCGCTCACCTGTCGACCCAGGTCATCGCGGTTGGAGCTCAGGCCGGACAGCAATCGATCGCTGATAGCGGTGGACCCGAGTACCACTCCGAGCGCAAGCGCTAGGAAGACGGCGGCGATGGAGATCACGTGGTACCGCAGTGAGATCACGGTCTATACCCACCCCTTGACCCAGGAGACAACGTCGTTCCAGGTACCGCTGACGAGAACGCCGTAGGCGCCACCGATGTTGGAGACCAGCAACGCCGCGATCACCGCGATCAGCGCCGCAAGGACCATGAACAGCACGGCGCCTGATGACACCCGGCTGCGGTACAGGGCGGCGGCGGCCTGGCCGTCGATCAGCTTGCTCCCCAGCCGCAGGCGGGTGAGGAACGTCGATGGGTTGGATCCGCAGCGACCCCGGTCGAGGAACTCGTGCAGGGTGGCCTGGAACCCGACTGCGATGACGAGTTCGGCGCCGTGCGCCTCGGCCAGCAGCAGGGCGAGATCCTCCGGATTGCTCACCGCGGGGAAGGTCACCGCGCCGATCCCGAGATCCTGGATCCGTTCAACGCCCGGGGCATAACCGTCGGGTTGGGCGGGAACCACGACCTCTTTGGCTGATTTGAGCGTCTCGGTCTGCACTTGGTACGGGTCACCGACGATGAGGTGCGGCTTATGCCCAGCCGCGCGCAGCGCGTCGGCACCCGCCTCGACGCCGATCAGTACCGGGTGGTATTCGCGGATGAAGTGCTTCAACGCGGCCAGGTCGGCGATGTGGTTGTAGCCGGCGGCCACTACCAGCACCTGCCGGCCACGGATCGGGACCTCGATATCGGGCACGCCGACCCGGTCGATGATCAGAGCGCGCTCGTGGCGAAGGAACTCGATCGTGTTCGCCGAAAACGCCTCAAGCTGGGCGGACAGCCCGGACTTCGCCTCGATCATCGAATCGGCGATGGAGTTGGCGGTCTGCTCGATGCCGCAGGCGATCTCGGTGTCGCCGACATATACCCGGCCGTCATACAGGCGCAACCGGCTGCCCTCTTTGATCCGCAACACCTCTGATCCGACACCGTCAATCAGCACGACGCCCGCGGAGATGAGGATCTCGGGACCCAGATTCGGAAACCGACCGGATATCGACGGTGCGGCATTGATCACCGCGGTGATGCCCGCAGCTACCAGCGCGTCGGCGGTTCTGCGATCAAGATCGACCTGATCGAAAACGGCGATGTCGCCGGGACCGACCCGCCGTGCCAGCACGTCGGCGCGGCGATCCACTCGGGCCAGCCCGGTGACCCCGGGCAGCTCACGGCCGGATCGGCTGAGCAGACCGGCGATTTTCATGCTCGTGATGGTGGCAAAAAAGCCATCCCCCGGCTGGGAGGCGCGCCGAGGGACGGCTCGTGAGTGGCAAACAGTGCTATAGCACTGTTTGCCACTCACGAGCTTTGTCGGCCATAGCGGACAAAAGCAACTCCTCGGCGTGTGCGCGGCCGGTGTCGGTGTCGTCCAGCCCGGCCAGCATCCGGGCCAGCTCTGCGACCCTGGCCACCTCATCGAGCTCCCGAACCCCGCTGCGGGTCAACCCGGTGGCGTAGGTTGCCTTGTCCACCACGAGGTGTCGATCGGCATAGGCAGCGACCTGGGCCAGGTGGGTTACCACCACAACCTGGTGGCTGCGGGCGAGCCGGGCCAGCCGCCGCCCGATCTCAACCGCGGCCCGCCCGCCCACGCCAGCGTCGACCTCGTCGAACACCATCGTCGGTACCGGGTCCGCATCGGCCAGCACCACCTCTAGCGCCAGCATCACCCGGGACAGCTCTCCACCAGAGGCGACCTTGTGCACCGGCAGCGGCTCGGCGCCGGCGTGCGCCGCCAGGCGCAGCTCCACCTCGTCGACACCGTCGGGGCCGGCCCGCAGCGGCTTCCCGACGATGGTGAGCGCGGCGTCGTCACCGTCGGCGGCCAGGGCCGGGTTAACCGCCACGGACAGCTGCGCCTGGCCCATCGCCAAGCCCACCAGCTCAGCGGTGACGGCGTCCCCGAGCGCCCGGGCAGCCGCGGTCCTGGCCGCGGTGAGGGCGGTGGCGTGCCGAGCCAGCGCGGTGGCCAGTTCGGCGCGCCGGGTCGCCAGCGCAGCGATGGCCTCCTCCGAGGTGTCCAGGCCGGCCAGGCGCTGATGGGCCTGCTGTGCCCAGGCCAGCACACCGTCGACGTCTGCACCGTACTTACGAGTCAGCCGCTTGAGGTCGGCTTGGCGGTCCAGCACCTGCTCCAACCGGGCCGGGTCGGCGTTGAGCGTCTCGAGGTACCCGCTGAGCTCAGCAGCGACGTCGCCGAGCACCGCGGCGGCCTCGCCCAAGCGTTCCCCGAGCGCCCGCAGCTGGGGGTCACTTTCCGCCTGTAGTCGGCGGCGAGCCTGCCCTACCAGGTCGATCGCATTCTGCTGGTCGCTGTCGCAGTCCGGTGCGCCGCACACCGCGGCTTGCGCGAGGGCGGCGGTCTCCCGGAGCTGGTCGACGTCAGCTAGCCGGCGAGCCTCGGCCAGCAGTGCGGAGTCCTCCCCGGGTTGCGGGTCGACGGCGGTGATCTCGGCGAGACTGTGGCCGAGCAGGTCGGCTTCCCTGGCCAGCTCCCGGGAGTTCTCCCGCCGGGTCGCCAGCTCAGCGCCGCAGCGCAGCCATTGCTCCCGGATCCCCCGGTAACTGCTCAGCGCCCCCAACACCACGTCGCCGGCGAAGCGGTCCAGCACAGCTCGCTGCTCACCGGAACGCAATAGCCGGAGCTGGTCGTTCTGGCCGTGGACCGCGAGCATGCCGTCAGCCAGTTCAGCCAGCACCCCCGCCGGAACCGACCGGCCACCAAGATGGGCCCGGGACCGGCCGTCCACGGTAAGGGTGCGGCTGGCGATCAGGCTGCCGTCCTCGTCTGTGAGAGCACCCACCTCGCTGGCCAGGTCCGCGGCCGGACTGCCCGAGGCTGGCCGGAAGCGACCCTCCACGAAGGCGCGGTCGGCGCCACGCCGGACCCGGGAGGCGTCGGCCCGTCCGCCGGCGAGCAGCTGCAGACCCGTCACCACCATCGTCTTGCCTGCGCCGGTCTCACCGGTGACCACGGTCAGGCCGGGGTGCAGATCCAGGGTGGCCTCGTCGATCACACCGAGGCCCTCGATGCGCATCTCGGTGAGCACGGGCCGCACCCTAGCGCGCCGCCCCCGACGCGCGCTGCAGGGCTTCGATGTCAATCTTGCGCATGCCCAGCATGGCTTTGATGGCCTCTTGCGACTTCACCGCATCGGGATCACTTATCAGCTCGACCAAAGCAGTGGGGACGATTTGCCAGGATACCCCGTATTTGTCCTTCAGCCAGCCACACGGTCCTTCTTCCCCGCCCTCAGAAAGACTGTTCCAAAAATAGTCGACTTCGTCTTGTGTCTCGCAGCTCACCTGGAACGAGATGGCCTCGTTGAACGTGAACTGTGGTCCACCATTCAACGCAACGAATTTCTGTCCGTCCAATTCGAAGGTTACGGTCATAACCGCACCTTCAGGTCCGGGACCGGCTGCACCGTAACGAGCAATATCCAGAATTCTGGAGTTGTTGAAAACACTCGTGTAGAAGTGGGCCGCCTCTTCACCCTGGGTGTCGAACCACAAGCATGGCGTGATCTTCTGCATTGCCTTATCCTCCTTCGCCAGTTGCTCTTGAAGGTCCCCGGGCTAGCTATTCAGACCCGGCATGGCCTCGTTCGCTGCGACGACGTGTACCTGACCGCCGTGGCCGCTGGCGGTCTCGACGACTTTCCTGGCGTCATCGGTGGCCAAGTAGACCGACCAGAGATCCGCCACGTCCGAGCTGGCCATGCACCCGGCGACCCGGACGCCGTCGCCGGTGAAGTTGAAGTAGCCGCCGAACTCCGCGGCGGGCTGCTCCGCGGTCCAGCCGAACAGCTCGCAGTAAAACGCCCGGCTGCGCTCGGTGTCGGAGGTCATCAGATCGATCCAGCAGGGGCCCCGATGGGGGCGTGTCTCGGGTGGGCATGGTGGCTCCCTTCGCGATGCTCTCGAGCCATGTCGCCACTTTTGACGCCGCAGCAGCCCGGAACTCATCGGTCCTGGCGACCCAGAGCATCCGTCAGCCTGTTCGGGGACCTCGCCAGCCCTGTACCGGCAACTCGAACTTGCGCACCAGCCGGTCGGTGAACGGGCAATCGTGCAGCCGCACCAACCGGATCGGGGTGGCGCCACGGACCACCTCGATCCGGGCGCCGGCCGGCAGCGCGAAGGTTCGACGCCCATCGCAGCACAGCACCGCGGTGTGCCCCCGCGGATCGATCTCCACCGCGACCACCGAGTCCGGCGACACCACCAGAGGACGAGCGAAGAGCGCATGTGCGTTGTTGGGGACCACCACGAGCGCGTCGACGTCCGGCCACACCACGGGTCCCCCTGCCGAGAAGGCGTAGGCGGTGGATCCGGTGGGGGTGGCGCAGAGCACGCCGTCGCACCCGAACCCGGAAACCGGCCTGCGGTCGACCTCGAGTACCACGTCGAGGATCCGCTCGCGCCTGCTCTTTTCGACACTGGCCTCGTTCAACGCCCAGGTGCGGGCGAGTGTGGAACCGTTGAGGCTGGCTGTGACGTCGACGGTCATCCGCTCGTCGACGAAGTAGTCGCCATCGACGATGGCGCGCACTGTCTGGTCCAGGGAGTCGAGGTCGGCCTCGGCGAGAAACCCGACCCGACCGAGATTGACTCCCAGCAGCGGAACACCGCTTGGCCGGGCGAGTTCAGCGGCGCGCAGCAAGGTGCCGTCACCGCCGAGAACCAACACGAGATCTGCGCCGGCGGCAGCCTCCGGCGCGGTGGGCACCTGCTGGTCGCGCAACGCGGGATCGAGGTGCCTGGTCTCCTCGGCGAGCACCCGCACCCCGATCCCCGCGTTGGCCAGCCGGTGCGCGACTTTCTCGGCGGTGCGCAGGTTCTCCGCGTGCCCGGTGTGCAAAACCAGCAGGAACTCACGTTCGAACTTCACCGCGGTCCCCTCCGCACGGCGGCGTGCACCAGCTCCTCAGCCGGGCGCACCGGATCGGCCACTCCACGGCGCAGCCACAGGAAGTATTCGACGTTCCCCGACGGTCCAGGCAGTGGGCTTGCGGTGGTGTCGACCAGGCACAGCCCGAGATCGACCGCGACCGCTAGGACGTCGAGCACGGCCCGCGCACGCAGCAGCGGGTCCCGGACCACGCCGCCGGCGCCCAGCCGGTCGCGGCCGACCTCGAATTGGGGTTTGACCATCGGTAGCAGGTCGCCGTCCGGCCTGGTACAGGCCACCAACGCAGGTAGCGCCAGGCGCAGCGAGATGAACGCCAGGTCAGCCACAGTCAAATCGACGGCGCCCCCGACGTCCTCGGGTTGTAGCATGCGCACGTTCGTCCGGTCATGCACCTGGACCCGCTCGTCGGTGCGTAACGACCACGCGAGCTGCCCGTAGCCCACGTCGACCGCAACCACCTCCCGGGCTCCGCGATGCAGCAGCACGTCGGTGAAGCCACCGGTGGACGCACCGGCGTCCAAACAACGCCGACCCGCTACCGGCGGTCCCCCGGAGATGAGGCCGTCCAGTGCGCCAAGAAGCTTGCGCGCGCCCCGCGACACCCAGTGGGGTTCATTCTCCGTCGCCGCAACCAGCAGCGGGGTGTCCATATCGACTCCGGTGGCCGGCTTGGTGGCCGTCAGCCCACCGACCTTGACGCGGCGCTGCGCGATGAGCTCGGCGGCGTGAACGCGGGATCGGGCCAGACCGCGCCGCACCAGCTCCGCGTCCAGCCGGGCCCTGCGCCCCATTCAACCCTCCGTCCCATCTAACCCTCCGCCCCAGCTCGCTCACTCGATCTCCGGGCGCTTAAACGTCGTCGATGCTGGACAGTGCTGCCGTCAGCGAGTTGTGCAGGGCGGTGAATCGAGCCACGTGCTCGGCGGTCGGGAGGTCGTCGAGATCCTGCAGGCCGCTGAGACCTTCGATGATGCCAGCAGGGCTCAGGTCTGAGGCTGGTGGTGGTTGTGACGTCATCTAGCCGACCTCCTGGCTGCACCGAGGCCGACGCGATCCAAAGCCGCGGCGGCAGTGTCGTCGCAGGCGCGCACCTGCACTTGCCCGCTGTGCTCAGCCCACCAGGCCACGCACAGGCTCCGCAATGCGTCCAATGAATCGGTGGCCGTCCCCTCGCTGTGCAGCAGCAAACTGCCGTCGGCCACATCGACGCGCCAGCCAGGCCGCGCCTGGATCCGCGTCTGCTCAATAGACCCCCGCAGCACTCGAAGGTCGGCGCCGAGGTGACTGGGTCGGTGCTGTGGCGGCGCGGCAAGCAGTGCGGCGGCGTCGGCTACCCCGGACAGCACCAGCAACGAATCCAGCTCAGCGGCTCGAGACCCGGCGATGTCGGTGTCAAGGCGGTCGCCGACCACCAGAGGTCGCTGTGCGCCAGCGCGCTCCATGGCGGTATCTAGTAGCGCCCGGGCCGGCTTGCCGGCGACCGTGGGCTCCCGGTCGGTGGCAACCTGCAACGCCGCCACCATCGCCCCGTTGCCGGGCAGCAGTCCCCGCTCGGTGGGCAACGTGGGGTCGACGTTGCACGCGACCCACATCGCGCCACCGCGGATCGCCAGGCAGGCTTCGGCCAGCCGGTTCCACCCAGTTGCCGGCGAGTGGCCCTGTACGACCGCGACTGGATCTTCCGACGCGGCAGCCACCGGCGTGAGCCCGACCGACCGCACCTCCGCGGCCAACGCGTCGGTGCCGACGATCAGGACAGCAGCGTCGGCTGACAGCCGGTTCGCCAGCAAGGCCCCCGCTGCCTGACCGCTGGTGACGATGTGCGCTGCAGCGGTGGGTACGCCCAGCTCGGTGAGGTGCTGGGCGATCTCCTCGGGCGTCCGCGATGCGTTGTTGGTGACGAACCGCACCGGATATCCAGCCTGGCGCAACTCGTTGACCACGTCCGGCGCCTCCGGCACGGTCTCGGCTCCGCGGATCACGGTGCCATCGAGATCGAGCAACACCGCGTCGTAGCCGTCCAGCGGACCGCTCACTCCGGTGCCGGCCGCTCACTGAGCTCGACGGCCCGCTCCGCGGCGTCGGTGGCCTCCTCGACGTCGACCTCGGCCGCAGCCAAGAACCACCGGATCGCGTCCTGCTCTCGACCAGCGGCGAGCAGGTTGTCCGCGTATGCGTAGCGCAGCCTGGCCCGCCACGGCTCGTCTCCCGGCGTCTCCAAGTCCGGCCCTTGCAGGGCTAGCACCGCAGCATCGAACTGTCCGAGGTCGCGCCGTGCCCCGGCAGCCACTATTCGCAGCTCAACTGACTCTTCCGTGCCGAGCTGCTGAGCCTCTGGACTCCGCGCGATCTCCAGGGCGTGCTCCGGGCGTCCCAACGCTCGTTCGCAGTCAGCCAGCACAGCCAGCCGCCCGGTATCAGCGCCCAGCCGTCGCGCGGCCCGCAGCTCCGCCAACGCCTCGGACCATTCTCCGGCGTGATACGCGCACAGACCCGCGACTTCTCGAACCGCAGCGACCCGACCTGCCTTGCTGCGCGCGAAACGGGCATGCGCTAGGGCTAGCTGGGGGTCCTCGTCTAGTAACCGCGCGACCATCACGAGATGCCTCGCCACGAGCTCCGAAAGGCCCTTCGAAAGAGTCAACAGCTCTTGACGCACATCCCGGTCCAACTCGCTACCATCGGCATCCGCCGGAAGCTCCAGACGCGCCGGTTCACCGTCCTGCGGAACGTCACCACGGCGCTGCGCCGCTGGCTGGCCACTGCCCTGAACTCGACTTTCGTCACGCCGGCTGTGCTGCGGTCGACCGCCCCGACCAGCCGTGCGCTCACCGTCGGCCGACCGCCTCGGCGTCCGCTTCTCTGCCGGACGACCCCGCGCCACTCCGCTTCGGTGCTGACTACCGGTGTGGTCCGCATCCTCGGTCGGATTCGGTCCGGCTGACACGGTCGCGGATCCTCTCGTTGACAGAGCTAAAGGGGCCCCTGGGTGGGGGCCCCTTTGTTTTGTGGGGTTGTGTTCGGCGGTGTCCTACTCTCCCACACCCTGGCGGGTGCAGTACCATCGGCGCTGGAGGGCTTAGCTTCCGGGTTCGGGATGGGTCCGGGCGTTTCCC
>JAICHZ010000143.1 GCA_025924655.1 Pseudonocardiaceae bacterium
GCCTCCCGCTGGGATCCCTGCTATTACGACCCTGAGGCTGCCACCACTGGGCGCGGTGACCGGCTGTACTGCCGTCGCGGTGGGTTCGTCGAGCAAATCACGTTCGACCCGACCCGGTACGGGATCATGCCCGCCGCAGTCTCCGGCGCCGAACCCGACCAGTTGCTGGCACTGCACGTCGCCGCGGAGGCACTCGCCGACGCCGGTGGGGAGGATCAGCTCGGCGACCGATCCCGGGTCGGTGTGATCATCGGCCGGGGTGGCTACCTCACGCCCGGGCTGGCCCGGTTGGACCAACGGATCCGTACCGCGAACCAGCTCGTCACCACCCTGCGCGAGCTACTGCCCGATCTCGCCGACGCCGATCTGGACCGGATCCGCAGCGCCTTCCAATCCCGGCTCGGCCCCGAACGACCGGAAGCCGCGATCGGCCTGGTGCCCAACCTGGTCGCCTCCCGGGTAGCCAACCGGCTCGATCTGGCCGGCCCCGCCTACACCGTCGACGCTGCTTGCGCCTCATCGCTGCTCGCCATCGACCACGCGGTCGCCGAGCTGACCGCCGGCCGCTGCGACATCGTGCTCGCCGGCGGGGTTCACCACTGCCACGACATCACGTTGTGGAGCGTGTTCAGCCAACTCGGCGCGCTGAGCCCCAGCCAGCGGATCCGGCCCTTCCACCGCGGCGCCGACGGCATCCTCATCGGCGAAGGCACCGGAATGGTCGTGCTCAAGCGCCTCTCCGACGCCGCCAAGGACCGGATCTACGCGGTCATTCGCGGTACCGGTGTCGCCAGCGATGGCCGAGCGAGCAGCTTGATGAGCCCCCGCGCGCAAGGTCAGGTGCGGGCCATCGAACGGGCCTGGCAGGCTGCCGGCCTGGACCCCACCGCACCAGGTGCGCTGGGCCTGCTCGAAGCCCACGGCACGGCCACCCCCGCCGGCGACCAGACCGAACTGGCCGCACTCACCCAGGTCTTCGGCCCACCCAACGGCGCCGGTCACGACATCGGTATTGGCTCGGTCAAATCGATGATCGGCCACACCATGCCAGCGGCCGGCATCGCGGGACTGATCAAAGCCACCCTCGCCGTGCATCATGGCGTGCTGCCACCCACCCTGCACTGCGACGACCCCCACCCCGCCCTGGCAACCACCCGCTTCGCGCCCATCACCACGGCCAGACCATGGACAGGGTGGGGGAACATCCCGCTGCGGGCCGGAGTCGACGCATTCGGCTTCGGGGGTATCAACGCCCACGTCATCCTGGAGCAGCCACGCCGCACCCGGCACTCCTCAACACGGCGGCCTGCCGGCCCTGAACGGATGCTGATGCTGGTGGCAAACACACCGGCTGAGCTGGCCCGGCAACTTGACCTGCCAGATGCCGTCTTGCTCGACCGGGACGACACCTGCGCCTCCCCTGCCAGTGGGCCATGCCGGTTGGCGATCGTCGGGCCCAGCCCACGCCGCCTGACGCTGGCCCGCCGGGTCGTCACGCAGGGCAAGCCATGGCGTGGCCGTGACGATATTTGGTTCACCACCGCACCGTTGCACTCGAGCGCCGCGCCGGCTCGGCTGGCATTCGTCTTCCCAGGGTTGGAGCAGGAATTTCACCCGCGCACTGATGACGTCGCCGACTACTTCCGGCTGGACCGGCCGCGGCTGGGCGACAACGCCGGCCTCGGCCAGCACGCGATCGGTGTGCTGACTGTGGGCCGGCTACTCGACGCGGCGTTGCGGGAAATCGGCGTGGAACCCGACCTGGTCGCTGGGCACAGTATCGGCGAATGGAATGCCATGAGCTCCGCCGGCATCCATCCGAGCAAAGCAGTCGAGGATGTCATCACCTCGTTCGACCCTGCGACGCTGCGCGTCCCCGGAGTGCTGTTCGCTGCCCTCGGCTGCGGAGCGGTCCGTGCCGCCGAGGCGATCAGCGGCGTGGACGGGATCGTGGTGTCCCACGACAACTGCCCCCACCAGTCGATTATCTGCGGGGAGCAAGCCGCCGTGGTCTCCGTGCTGGCTCGGTTGCACGCATGTGGGGTGACCGGTCAGGTGCTGCCGTTCCGGTCCGGCTTTCACTCGCCGATGCTGGAACCTTATTTACGCCCGATTCTGGCCACCTTCGCAAGCCTGCCGGTACATGCACCATCCATTCCCGTCTGGTCCGCCACCACCGTTGACACCTATCCCGACCAACCCGAGGCAATCCGCGCCCTCGTCGCCCGCCACCTGCTCGAACCGGTCCGCTTCGGCCCGATGGTCCGGCGGCTCTACGAGGCGGGGACGCGAGCTTTCATCCAGGTCGGTGCCGGCAGCCTGCCGGCATTCGTCGCCGATACCCTCACCGGGCTGCCACATCTCGCGATCACCGCCAATACCGCCCGTCGCAGTGGCCTCGACCAGCTCCGACGGGTCGCCGCCGGCCTCTGGGTGGAGGGCTGGGCGCCCAGGTTCGACCGGCTACCGAGCGCTGCCGCCGGGGCTGGTACAGCGCGCACCGGGCATGCCGTAGCGCTAGCCCTGGGCGCGCCACTGATCCGGCTCGGATCCGACGCGCCCGCGCTCACCCGTATCCTGAGTGCGCCTGCCCTGCCGGTGCAGGCTCGCCGCAACCCGGTCCTGGCCGAGTTCGATGCGGCACTCCGGGACGCCACGGCGGCGGCCAGCATCGTCACCGATTCCTGGGCCGCCGCGCCTACCCGGCCGGCTGTTCGCAGCCGAGCGGTCACGACCCGGCTGATGTCGCTTCAGACAATGTCGTACCTGTCCGATCACTGCCTGTTCCCCCAGCCGGCGGGGTGGCCCGACGCCGCGGACCGCTTCCCGGTCGTGCCGATGACCACCACGCTGGAGCTGATGGCGCAGGCAGCACGAGATCTCATTCCAGACCGCACCGTCGTTGGTTTTCAGGATGTCCGGGCGCTGCGATTTCTCGCTGTCGAGCCACCGGTCACAGTGACGATCGACGCAACGGCGGGAGCCGACGGCAACGTCGTTGTCGTCATCGACGGCTATGCGCACGGCACGGTCCTGCTTGCCGACGGCTACCCCGTGCCGCCGGTCGAACCCGATCGGCCGCTGCACGGTGAACGCCTGTGCGAGGTTTCCGCCCCGGCCCTCTACGGCGACCGATGGATGTTCCACGGGCCCCTCTTTCAGGGTGTTGCCGAGCTGGGTCCGATCGGCGACGACGGCATCCGCGGCGTGCTCATGGCGTCCTCGACACCCGGCGCGCTACTCGACAACGCCGGTCAGCTCCTCGGCTTCTGGATCATGCAACGGATGCGCACCGACCGGCTCGCATTCCCGGCCGCTGTCGAGCGGGTGCGCTGGTATGGGCCGCAGCCACGTCCCGGCGAACCGGTGTCCTGCGTGGTCCGGATCGGCTCAGTTACTGACAGCAAGGTGGTTGCCGACCTGGAGCTGCGGGCGGGCGGGCGACTATGGGCGCGCATCGACAGGTGGACCGACCGACGGTTCGGCACCGACAACGTGACCTGGCCGGTGTTCTCCTGCCCGGAGCGCAACAGGATCGCGCAGCGCCAGCCCGGGGGGGTCTTCCTGGTCCGAGACCGGTGGCCGGATCTGGGTTCGCAGGAACTGGCCATGCGCCGCTACCTGAGCACGGCTGAGCGGGCTGAGTATTCCCGGCGAAACCCGCGGGCCGCCCGGCACTTCCTGCTAGGGCGGATCGCGGTCAAGGACGCGGTCCGGCAGTGGCTGTGGGATGGCGGCGCCGGCCCGGTGTACCCGGTGGAGATCACGGTCGGGAACGACGAGCGGGGTCGTCCCTTCGTGACCGGCCCTTTCGCCACCCCGCCAGCGGTGTCGCTGGCCCACTCCGGCCCGCTGGCCGCAGCCGTCGTCAACCATCCCGACCGCGGTGATTCGCCCGGCGTGGACATCGAGCTGATCGAGGCCCGCGACGCCGCTACCGAAGCGGCAATCATGACCGTGGGCGAGCGTGCACTACTCGATGAGGTGTGCGGCCCCTGCCCGGATCCGCAGACGGCTCGGGTGGGTCGGCTGACCCAGTTCTGGACGGCGAAGGAAGCGGTGGCCAGGGCCGAGGGAAGCGGTCTCGGCGGCCGCGCACACCAGTTCGTGGTGGAGCGGGTCGACGGCGACCGGCTGCTGGTCCGCAGCGGGCGCGACAACGCACACAACCGTACTCGCTGGGTGCGGACCGCCATGGGTGCCGCGCCCGAGCCCTACGCGCTGGCCTGGACCGAGGGAGGGGAAACAGATGATGCCTGACGACGAACAGATTCTGGCCGAGGTCAACCTGATGCTCGTGGAGATAATCGGCGAGGATTATGTACTGGGTTTACACATTGGCATGGACACTTATTTCGATGCTGATCTTGAGCTGGAGAGCATCGAGTTCGTTCGGCTAGCCGCCGCACTCACCGAGCACTACGGCGAGCAGGTGAACTTCGTGGCTTTCCTGGCGGACAGGCAGATCGACGAGATAATCAATCTGACGGTCGGTGACGTAGTCCGTCATG
This sequence comes from Pseudonocardiaceae bacterium, assembly GCA_025924655.1. Lineage (GTDB taxonomy): Bacteria > Actinomycetota > Actinomycetes > Mycobacteriales > Pseudonocardiaceae. The sequence goes on from JAICHZ010000143.1 coordinate 4,512, forward strand.
TCGCGGGATGTATGGCAATCTCGACTGCTGGCGCCGTTCATGGCTAAGGTCACCGCGGGCGGCATCCGGTTTCATGTCCAGCGACTGCCGGCACACCGCTCGAGTGCGTCTGCGGATCACCTGGCGGACTCACCGACCGTCGTGTTCGTGCATGGGTTGGGCTTCGACAACATGTCGAGCTTCTACTTCACTTTAGCCAACCCAGCGGCTCGCGCCGGTGCCAATGTCATCCTGTACGACCTGCGCGGGCACGGCGACACCGAGCGACCGACGACCGACTACTCGGTGGACGCGTTAGTTCGTGACCTCACCGCACTCCTCGACGCGCTAGGGGTGACCGAGCCGGTCCACCTGGTCGGCAATAGCTTCGGCGGAACGATTGCGCTCGCAATGGCCATCACCCATCCCGCCCGGGTTGCAAGTCTCCTGTTGATCGAAGCCCTGACCGAAGCTGGGATCGTGGCCGAAGACTGGGAAGAAACCATGGCTCGCGCATTCGCGCAAGGCGTGCAGCTCAGGAAGAGCCTGGCGAACTGGGGAACTATCTACGGCCGCAAACTGCGGCGCATCCAGGCGGCCTTCGAAGCGCTCACCAACGACACGACTTTGGTGGCAGATCTGCAGGCGCTACCAGGCTTCCGTAGCGCGGACCTTCGGTCAGTGACATGCCCGGTGGTGACCATTTACGGAGGCGATTCCGAGATCATTCACCACGCCCACAGGCTCAGGGAGCTGCTGCCGAACTGTGACCTGACCATCGTGCCGAACTGCGGCCATTTCTTGATATTGGAAGCTCCCAGCGCTGTGCGCGAGCTGCTGCTGCGATGGCTGAGCTTGAATGCGCAGCCTTATGTTGTGCTTGCCGATCATGCGCTCGTCCGATGAGCCGTTTCCTGTTCGTGGTACCTCCGCTGGTCGGACATACAATGCCCACAGTGGCTGTCGGAGCGAAGCTGGCCGACCGCGGCCACCAGGTCGCCTGGGCCGCCCACGCCGAGACCGTGGGCGCGCTGCTGCCACGCGGGTCGAGACTGATCCCGGTCAAGGCAGATGTGAGCGGTCAGACACCAGCGCAGCTGCAGCAACGCTGGCAGGGTCTGCAGCGGGTGGCGGCATTCCAGTTCTTGTGGAGGGACTTCCTGCTGCCGCTGGCGACCTCGATGGTGCCCGGTGTTGCGGCTGCAGTGGACGAGTTCCGCCCGGACGTCCTGGTCGCCGACCAGCAGGCGCTGGCCGGCGCGCTGGTGGCGCGCCAGCGCGGGTTGCCCTGGGCCACCTCGGCGTCGACGTCATCGGAGCTGACCGACCAGTTTGCCACCATGCCCACCCTCGGCGCGTGGATCCACCAGCTCCAAGCCGACTTTCAACACGGCTTTGGCGTAACGGACCCAGTAGACCTGCGGTTTTCTGAACATCTTGTCCTGGTATTCACGACCGAAGCGCTGGTTGGATCTCTCGCAGCCTTTCCCGGCCACTACGCATTCGTGGGGCCCTCGATCGGCACACGAACCGGCACATCCGCCTTCCCTTGGGAATGGCTGGATCCAGACCGCCAGCACATAGTGGTATCGCTGGGCACCGTCAACACTGAGGCAGGCGGACGGTTCTTCGCCACCGCGGTAGAGGCGGTAGCATCGCTGACCAACCGGTTGCAGGCCATTCTGGTCGCGCCTCCCGATCTGGTCGGTGTCGTACCCGACCATATCCTTGTGCGCGATTTCGTCCCGCTGCTCGACCTGCTCCCGCACTTGCACGCGGTGATCTGCCACGGAGGTCACAACACGGTGTGCGAAGCCCTCACACACGCGGTGCCGCTTGTGGTGGCTCCCATCCGCGACCAGCAGCCGGTGGTTGCGAGACAGGTGGTTGACGCCGGTGCTGGCGCCCGCGTGCATTTCGGTCGGGTCGACGCTAGTGGACTACGCAACGCCATCACGACGGTTCTGGACACCCCGTCTTACCGGGCTGCAGCTCGGCGCGTGCAGGCTTCCTTCGCCGCCGCCGGCGGTGCCGACGCCGCAGCCGACCATCTGGAGAAACTGGCATGCACGTCAGGTCGTCGGAACTCGGCGGAGCTCGGCGGCCGCGACGAGTTCTTCGAGGGAACGGGACAAATGCATGGCCAACTCACCGGGGTCATCGATTGACTCAGTGAACGATAGGATTCCGAATAGCAGACGGTCTGCGTAGTCCCAGAGCAGGAAGTTGACGCCGGCCCCGCTGCCGGGCGGCGCCATGTATATCTCCTCCACGACGGTGGATCCGAGCTGCCAGGGGACTGAGGGTCCACGGACGTTGGAGACCACGACATTGGCGTCGAGCTTGACCGGTCGCTTGCCGGGACGGCGCCTCGCCGCCTCACTGCGCCGCGCCAGAGCAGCCGCCAGCACAGGTGGTAAGCATTCCAACCAATCCGCCACCAACTCCCGGCCCTGAAGGTCGAGGCATCTTTTCGCCTCCGTGGTCACCGCGCTGATCCGCGCAAGACGCTCCCAAGGATCGGCGACATCAGTAGCGAGCGATGTGTGAAGGGAAACGACCCGGTTACCCTCAGCCCTTGGGGTGCACCCCGACTCCCCCATACCGACCGGGACGCTCGCCACCAACGGTCGGTCTGGCAGTGCCCGGCGCGCGCCAAGGAAGCCACGGAGGGCCCCGCCGACGAGGGCGAGCGCGACATCGTTGACGGTGACACCGGCGAAGTCCTTCACCGCCAACACGTCGTCCAACGGCAGCGAGGCCTGGGCGAATCGGCGTTGCACTGTGGATCCTGAGTTGATGGCTGACGGTGGCACGTCGACACCTGCTGCCGGCACCTTCACTGCCGCTCCCGCCAGCCGCTGGCGCACCGCCACGGTCGCTCGCCGCGTGCGACCGAACAGTCCCGGAAGCCGGGCAAGTGCCTGAGCATTGTGAGCTAGAGCTCCAGTGACCAAACGCGCGTGTCCCGGCATCGGCCCCGGCTGCCAGGGAGCCGGTGAGTCTGGCGCCTCGTCCGAAAAGATCCGCGCCAAGGTGTTGCGAGTAGCGAGCCCGTCCATCAGCGCGTGATGGAACTCCAGCACCAATGCCTGCCGTCCGTCGGCGAGGCCGTCGATCAGGGTGATCCGCCACAGCGGGCGGCCGCGGTCCAGGCACTGGGACACGAGCTGGGCGCAGGCGACGTCGAGTTCCGCCTGGCCACCCGGCCGAGGCAGGATCACACGGTGAAGGTGCTGAAGGAGATCGAACTGCGGATCGTCGACCAGCACGGGATTGGCGAGGCCGAGGGGTACGGGAACGACCCGGCATCGCAACACTGGGAGCTGGTCCAAGCGAGCGGTGAGGTGCCGATGCAGGTCCTCCAGGGTGAGGGGTCCGCCGGTGCGCGCCCGGAGCAGCCCAAGAGTGATGATCTGCATCGGCTGTCCGGGCATCTCCACGTTGAGAAACAGCGCGTCCAGGCCGCTGAGCTGGCGCACAGGTGAATCGGAAGACGGCCGGAAGCGGATGGCGGCGCTCCCTTCTGTGCGAAGGATTATTCGATATCGGCCTCAGCATACCGAGTCGATGACGTGGAGTAATGAGTCGCCGCTCTTTGTTACGACAAGCCGCGGCGAGCCAGTGCTCTATCCGACCCCCAGGTCCGGCGAACTGTGGCAGCGTCACCAGCAAAGAGTAAGATCACCTCCGGGGAGGTCATCTCGTGTTTCGCCGGGGTGTTGTCGCGGCTGCAGCCGCCGTGGGGTCGCTGCTTGCCTGCCCACCCAGCGGCGCTGCCAAGACCGTGAGCACAGCGCGGCACTACGTCGCGCTCGGTGACTCTTACGCGTCCGGTCCCGGGATCCCCGAGCTGCGAGCCGTTGATGGCGACGCGAGGTAATTAACCGCTGGGCCGAGGTCAGCTGACCGGCAATGCTGCTGACCTGACGAAGCGCATGGCCACAGTAGTGCCGGTAGGACCGGTGTGTGTGGTCATCACGTCGGCGAGGTGGCGCGCTATCCAGATCCCCCTGCCGCGTCGCGCCTCGGTGCTGGGCCGCTGGTAGCCGGTGGTCGCGGGAATGCAGGCGCGACCCTGGTCGTCGACTTGGACGAACAAGGCGTCGGGAGTGGTCCAACCCCGGACGCAGGCGGGCGGCTTACCGTGCTCCAGGGCGTTGGTGGCGATCTCGTCGACCGCTATCACGATGTCGTCGGTGTCCCGGCCGCCCATACCGCAGCTCGCGCCCCAACTACGCAGTCGCCGACGTAGCTCTCCGAGATGATCGGCGGAGTCGAGGTGCACGAGCAGATCGAGATCAACCGGCGCAGCTGGCGGTGATCTTTGATCTCGGGTGAGGTAGTCGATGGGCAGACAATACTCAGAGTTGGGAATCGGGCCGCTCGTGTCCAGCAGCTGTGGGTGTACTGCCCGGACGTGAGCCAGCACCTCGGGTGAGTAGCGGCGCTGGTCCCACAGACACACCACCGGATATCCATATGGCGCGTAGACCTCGTTGGCCATCGATTCGTATCGCAGATACTGGCTCAC
>JAICHZ010000144.1 GCA_025924655.1 Pseudonocardiaceae bacterium
ACTTGCGGACCATCGGATAGCGACTCAGCAACGCCGACCGCCACTCACCGTCCGGATCAGCATCCGGGGGCAAGATCTGGTGAATGTTGGCCACCGCGGCCCGCAGCTGCGCACGGGTGGCCACATTCTCGATCGCGTCCCACAGCACATCGATCGTGATCGAACCGTCCCATTCCTCAGCCGCCAACAACACGCTGACCGCCGAGGCCAGGCGGCTGGCGGCAGTGGGATACCGGATCGGCAGCTCGCCGGCCGGCCACAAGAGCATCCAGAGGCGAATGACCAGGCCAGAGGCGCCAGTAACAGCGTAACCGGTTCCCTGACCACCGGCGGTGCGCCCGGCCCCTACGAGCAAGGTGAGCCCCGAGCGCTGCAGAAGGTCAACCCGGCGAGATCGACAACGAGATGGCAGGGTCCACGCGCGACACTGTCGGCCAGCGCGGCCTGCAAGACCGAGACGGTGGACAGATCAACCTCCCCGGCGACCCGCAACACGATCACCTCGCCCGCCGGCGACGACAGTGACGTCGAGGTGCATGAGCACAGCGCAGCGGCGTCATCCAGAGCTCGGTCGACGGTGGGGACCGCCACCCGACGACAGTGATCTGATCTGGCGTCGACTTGCTGTACCGACATGACAAGGCACCTCCGGCGGACGTCGATGATGAGGTCGCCGGGGTCCGGAGCAACTACAGTCACGGTATCGCCCGGGTCTGTCCCGTGTCGAACAAACAGTGCGTTACCCCGACGTCACCGCGGTCTCGGTGCGGCTGGGCACGCGGCCGGCACGTCGCCATCGCTCGGCAGCCAGAACGCGGCCCGCCATTTTGGCGCCATCGACCGATGAAAGCGCTGACGGTGTGCCGGCGCCGGAGGGGCTCGGTGTCCGTTGATCGATCCGCATGCCACACCACGTCGTGACCGGGCTGCTCACGCTGGCCTTCGCTCGCCGGACTGCTTAGCCGATCCCGACGACGCGCGGGGCCTGAAACCACTCGCGCTGCTCACCGACGCCCAGACCGCGCTGGAGGACGCCGGCGACGACCTGGAACGGATCCATGACTGGGTCACCGAACTGGCCACAAGCCTGCACCGCTAAACCAGATCTCGGGGTCGGCGACAACCCGTCCTCGACGCGATCGGTTTGGTCGCTGCCGGTTGCGTTGCGCCCTCTTGACACCTAGACGCTAGGGCTGGTCCCCTCACCGTGGGTGCACCACCGGCTGCGTGCCCTGAACACCGTGCGCGGCCGCCAGGTGGCGACCGCCATGTGATACGAGGGAGGGCCGCCCGTGGGTAAGCATGATGACAAGGACAAGGAAGAAGACGAGCGCAAGCAACAAGGCAACGGTCAGGTGCCGGCGGACACGCGAATATCACCGAAAGATCCAGAGGGCAAGCACAGCGAACCAGAGGATGACCAGAAGTGACCGATCCGGCACCTCTGCTGCGCCGCATGGTCGATGACCTCACCAGTACTGGGGTCCTGGATCCACCATGGCGGGAGGCATTTCTTGCCGTGCCCCGGCACGCATTCATCCCCGACACGATATGGCGCCAGCAACGCCGGGAACTCGTGCCGTTTCACCGGGCCGATGACCCGCTCCGTTGGCTGGAAATGACGTACGCCCCCACCCAGGTTCTGATTACCCAGGTCGACGACGGAAACCCGGTCGGGCCGGGACTGATCGGTGATCGCATTTCCAGCTCGGCGAGCCAGCCCAACGTCGTCGCGCTCATGCTCGCCGCGCTGACCGCCGAGCCCGGGATGACGGTCTGCGAGATCGGCACCGGCACCGGCTACAACGCCGCGCTGCTGGCCCACCGGTTGGGCGCCCAGAACGTCACCACTATTGAGGTCGATGCCGAGCTGGCCACCCGGGCCGGCGGCGCACTTGCCGCCGCCGGCTATGCACGCGTCACGGTGGTCACCGGCGACGGCGCGCACGGCTACCCACCCCGAGCCCCCTACGACCGGATCCTGTCGACGGCGGCGGTCGGGCAGGTGCCCTCTGCGTGGGTGGAACAGACCCGGCCGGGCGGTCGGGTGGTCACACCATGGGGAACGGCGTACCTCAACGGCGCGTTGCTGGCGCTGACCGTGGGCGAGGACAACACTGCGACCGGCCGCCTAGTCGACAACGTGGCGTTCATGTGGCTGCGCGACCAACGCCTCCCCCTGACCTGGGTCCGTGACTGTGTATACGACGAGGACAAAGCCCTGGTCAGCCACACCCACATCCAGCCCAGCAAAGTCACCGATGACTACCATGCAGCGTTGGCCATCGGCCTACAGGTGCCCGAGTGCGAATACCGTTTCTGCCGCGCAAAGGACGACTCCGGCGAATACACAGTGTGGTTCCTTGACCCGTCATCTCGATCCTGGGCCAGCATTGACTACGCCCCCGGCGCCGAGACCTACGAAGTGAACCAGCTAGGTCCACGCCATCTCTGGGACGAAGTCGAAGCCGCCTACACCTGGTGGGTGCAAGCGAACAGCCCCACATCAGACCAATGGCGATTCACCATCACCCCGACCGGCCAACACGTCGACCTCACCGGCACCCTCCGCCGCGAGCACGCCCCGACCATCGCCAAAGGCGCATGAGATGATGAGGCCGGCCATGAACCGGGTCGGCCAGCGCGCCGGAACCGGGTTCTGATACTTCTCAGCAACTGATGGCCCTGCGGGCGACCAACTGATGCGCGCGGGAGCGACCACGATCACCGAGGGCGACGCCATCGCCTTGGATGATCGGATTCAGGGTCTTGCCGGTGGGTCGATCATCACCCATACCGTTCGCTTATCGGAAGCCAGGGGCTGATGGCCACCAGGCGGGCCGCGTTTAAGTTCGTGGTGACCGACCCGGATACCGACTTCGCCGAGATCGCGGACCTGGTCGAGGAGTTTGGCCTGGGCGCTTCGATGACGACCAGCTGATCAGCCTGCGGCCCCACCTGGTGGTCGACGACCAGGCGGGGATTTTCCAGCCGGCGGGTGAGTTCGCTACGGCAGCTGATCATGGGGCGGACTCGGTGTGGAGGACACCGTGGGCGACGGCGGTCAGCAGGGCCTGGTGGTCGCGCTCGGTTTGGTCGGCGTAGCCGCGGGCGAATCGGCACATGGCGCGGCCGACCTTGTCGCTGTTGCCGAGATAGCCGGCGATCATGGAGGCGCCGCTGGTGCGGGCGTGGCCCTTAGCCAGCAGCAGGCCGCAGATCCCGGCGTAGTCGGCCAGGGCGTGGGCGTCGATCCCGTCGACGGTGACGGCGCCTTTCATGTCCCGGAATTGTCGGACGTAGTACTGGTGGTCTCCGACGGTGGTCCATCCCAGCAGCGGGTCGCTGACGGTCTGCAGCGCCTGCTGGTACTCCACTACCCGCTGGCCCTGGTGGGCGTGCCAGGCCGAATCGCCGTGGACGAGCCGCGCGACGACGGACCGGCGGGCCTGTTTGAGCTGGAGGAACACGACATCGTCGGGGCTGCTGCCCTGGCACAGCGCGATGTAGGCACGCAGACCCACCGAGCCCACCCCGACGACCTTGTGCGCGATGTCGACGATGCTGTACCCGGCCAGGATGCGCGCCCAGTGGGGAGGCAGCGTCTGCAGGTAGGAGTCCAGTGCCTGGGCGATTCGCTCGGCCTGGGCGGCGTCCGGGCGGGTGATGAGCGGGGGCTCCTCGACGATGTGGCGGGTGCCGTCGCGTTGTTGGGTGAAACGTGGCAGCGCACGGTCGCTGGTGCGTCGGCGCGCCCGTTTCGCGGCCCGCTTGATCTCCTTGCGCAGCGTGTCCCGGGTCGCGGTCATCTGTAACCGGTCAACGTCGAGCCGCTCATAGGAGCGGGCCAACAGCGGCTGCTCCGCTAGGTAGGCCATGTGCTCGCGGTAGGCGGCAACACAGCGCGCAACGGCCTCCTCGCAGGCGTGCTCCGGGGAACTGTTTTGCCGACCGGCGACCCACACGCTGGTCACCAGCCGGCGCAGATCCCACTCCCAGGCGCCCGGGTGCGCCTCATCGAAATCGTTGAGGTCAAAGACGAGATCGCGCTCGGGTGAGGCGTAGAAGCCGAAGTTGCCCAGGTGCGCGTCACCGCAGATAACCGGGGTAATCCCGGTGGAGGGCAGGTGAGCGAAGTCCTCGGCCATGATCGCGGCGGCGCCGCGGAGGAAGGCGTAGGGAGAGGCGATCATTCGGCCGATCCGGACCGGGATCAGCCGGTCCAGCCGACCCTCGTGGGTGGCAATGATCTGTTGTACTGGGTCGGCGCGGCTGTCGAGCACGCTCCAGTTGCCCAGCACTGATCGGGGCACCCGCTTGCGCAGCGACCGCCCGATGGCGTAGCGCTCCGGTCGGGGAGTCGCCGGCTGACGCAGCGACACAAACCCCCGGCTATCCGCCGAGACGAGAACGACATGCTGATCGCGATCTCCTCCGCCGTCGTGGCCACCCCGCCCGGACGTCATCCAGCAACTCCACGACCCGGAACGTCCATACCACCTCGCAGCATGGGCAATCACCGACTCGCCTGCGGAACTGCCAAACAGCCCGCTACTACATCACGCGCGGCGGCACTGGCGAGCCAGACCCACAAGCATCTGCCTTCCGGGTCAACATCGACTGTACCCTCTGTTCGATCTCGGAGTTCACGTCTCAGTGACGCTGTTACACTTTCGCAGGACCGTCCGGGCCAGGCGCAGAGATCCCCGATCGAAGATGCAGAGTCATGGTGTAGCCGGTGGTCGGCACCTCGTCCGTCGCTGATGCCGCCCTCCGCACCGACGCCCTGGCGTTGGTACCATTCCCATCCGAGTGATCAACTAGCAAGATCACAGCCAAGTTTTGCTCCACGCTTATGACCGATCGCCATACATCACCGCGCAATCCCACAGAACCCTGTCGGTTGCGTGACCAGCCGCGACACATCACCGCTGGCTACCACGAAGCGTGACAAAGTAACGGAACGACCACCCGTCCAGTGTGGGTTCGATTTCCGTCCTGAACTCAGACACCGTCCGGCGCAGACACCGGTGGCGTCTCACGAGCGGTGTAAACGAGCGGACGTGAAGATCCTCTCGCTGGGGTCAGTCTAGGCCAGGGCTCCGACGGTGTCGGGCTCGTCGGCGGCGGGTTGTTCGGCGTGTCGTAGCGGGGTGGGTGGGTCGAGCAGCTCCGGCGCAGGTCCTGGAGCTGGCGTAGCCCCGCCGCGGTCATGGTGAACCCGCGCCAGCCCCGCGAGCCGCGGTCGAGGACGGCCCAGACCAGGCTCAGGCAGCTGGTCTCGCCGGGCAGCCGGCCGATGACCTTCACGCGGCGGCGGGTCTCGCCGAAGGTACGTTCGATGAAGTTGGAGTGCCGCACCCGGTTCCAGTGCTCTCGGGGGCAGCGCAGGTAGTGAGTGAGCTGCTCGCGGTCGGAGAGCAGGCAGCGCACCGCGGCCGGGTAGCAATCACGCCAGCCGGCGAAGTCGTCGATCTTGGTTTGGACGTGGGCGACGGCGTGGAGGCCGGGCTCGACGGTGTCGGGGACGTCAAAGATGGCCCAGTAGTCGGCCTTGACCTCGTCCTGGGCGTTCTTCGGCACACTTTGGGCACCAGGTCATCGAGGCGGCGTTGTTGCCAGGCCGCCATCTCGGTGGCGATCTCAGTGCAGATCCGCGACACCGTCGACCGCGACACCGTGGCCTGCTCGCCGAGGGCCTCGCCCAGGGTGGCCTCCACGTCCCGGGTCGAGAGCCCGCGCACGAACCCGGCGATGACCAGGCTCTCCAGCGCGTGGGTCTTGGTGACCCCGGTCCCGAGCAGCCGGGAGGCGAACACCTCGGTGGTGCCCCGCAGCTTCGGCCGCGACAGGGTCACCGGACCGGTGGTGGTCTTGATCGTGGTCTCGCCGTAGCCGTTGCGGCTGCCCGGGCGGGCGTCGGCGCTGGTCGCGGCCCGGGCGTAGCGCTCCCGGCCCAGGAACTCGGTCGCCTCGGCCTCCAACGCAGTCTGCAACAGCAGCCGCGGCCCCAATCCGGGCCACCTGCTCGATCGCCGTGGCCAGATCCGCGCCGCCAGCGAACACCTCATCCACCTCGGCGCGCAACCGCTCGCTGGGCGTTACCCTCTTCGACACGGGCGTGGGCTCCTTCCTCGTGACTTGGTAGCCCCGGCAGGTCGACACCAGTGGCTTCGAGGTGGGTCGGAACCTCGCCGTCACGCCGTCGAAGGTCGTGTACCGCAACGAGCTGATGGAGCTACTGCAGTACGAGCCGCAGATGCCGCAGGTGCACGCGGCGCCGCTGCTGTGCAGCCCGCCGTGGCTCAACAAGTACTACGGGATGGACCTGGCGCCGGGGCGCAGCTTCATCGAGTGGGCGGTGCAGCACGCGCGGACGGTATTCGCGATCAGCTACCGCAACCCGTCGCGGGAGATGTCCGGCACCACGATGGAAGACTACTTGATCCACGGACCGCAGACCGCGCTCGATGTGATCCAAAAGATCACCCGTGCGAAGACGATCGACATCGTCGGGTTGTGCCTGGGTGGGGCACTGACCGCAATCACCGCGGCCTACCTGGCCCAGGCGGGGGACAGCCGGGTCGGCACGCTGACGTTGCTGAACACGATGCTCGATTACAGCGAACCGGGTGAGCTGGGTAACTTCACCGACGACCGCCTGGAGAAGAAGATGAAGGAGGGCACGCTGAAGGGTAAGTCGATGGCCGGCACGTTCGACGTGCTGAGGGCCAACGACCTGATCTTCAGCTACGTGGTCGCGAACTGGTTGATGGGTCAGGACCCGCCCGCGTTCGACATCCTCGCGTGGAATGCGGACAGCACCCGGATGCCTGGAGCGATGCACGCGTCCCGGAGCAGGCCGCGATGGCGGAAGAAGTCCAGGACCGGGCGGGTCGAGGACGCGAACACCTGCAACCGCTTCGCGATCACCTCAGCGGTGTCATCGGTGCGGTTCTCGGTCTGGGCGCGGTGCAGGATGCGGTCGATCAGCACAGCGTCCGAGACGTCAAGCGCGATGACCAAATCGGGTGGAGCGCCGAGGCGCAGCAGCTCCTCGGCCTGTCCGGTCGAGCGGGGGAACCCGTCAAGTAGATAGCCGGTGCGCGCCGCCGCGGCCAGGATCCGCGGACCCATCAGCTCGATGATCAGTGCATCGGGCACCAGTTCGCCTCGCGCCATGACATCGGCGACGCGGGTGCCGATCTCGGAGCCCTGGCTCAACTTCGGCGCGGAGCAGGTAGCCCATCGCCAAATGCTCAAGGGCCGAGCCCACCGACCAGCCATTCGGCCTGGGTGCCCTTGCCCGACCCGGGCGGCCCCATCAGCACGATATTCGCGGCTGCCCCTCCGCGTCCTGGAGCCGCCACCGGGATGCGTCGATCTCCACCTCGGCCTCGGCCTGGCCGGCCCAAGCCGCGCCCTCGACGCTCTTGCCCGGTTCAAGGTCCTTGTAGATCTCGAAGAAGTGCTGGATCTCGCGGCGGTGGAACTCGGGCAGATGGTGGATGTCCCGCAAGTCCTCCAGCCGCGGGTCATGCGCGGGGATACAAAGCAGCTTGTCGTCGCCGCCCTTCTGGTCAGTCATACGGAACATGCCGATCGTGCGGCAGGGCACAACGACGCCAGGGAACAGCGGATCGCCCACGGTGATGAGCAACGCGTCGAGGGGGTCGTCGTCGGCGCCAAGGGTGTCCTCGACGTAGCCGTAGTCACCCGGGTACTGGGTCGCGGTGAACAGCGTCCGATCCAGCCGGATCCGGCCGCTGGCATGGTCGACCTCGTACTTGTTGCGGCTACCCCGGGGAATCTCGATCAAGACATCGAAACTCCATGTGAATTCCTCGATGTGATGGGAAAAAGGACGGCAGTTACACAATGCTCTTTCCCCGTTGAACCACTTCACTGTCCCTGTCGCCATGATGCTCCCCCTCCAACCTGTACAGACTGCGCTCGGCCCGTTACCTGAGCGAATCGCCCACGGATCCCTTGCAGACCCGGCCATCCCGTCGACTCCCCGCTTCCAGCTAGCGCTGGGAGAACTAAAGAAACTCTGGAAGCTGCTGGTAACGCGCTTAGTTGGAGAGCTCGCCGTAGCCGCCGGCGAGCCGGTCGCGATCGCTGCTGCGGATCGGTCGAATCCGCAGCCGATGCCCGCAAGCGCCGTTACCCGCGCGTCCGCGACCGCGGCAGGACCCGGTCATCGTGGTGTGGTCTCGTTGTCGTTGTCACCGGCGACACCCTCGTGTCCGGCATCCTTGTGGGTGCGACACCGGGTCTGGGGCGCCAAGCGGTGCTCGGATGACCCGGACCTGCCGGTCTCGGAGTCCGAAGCAGCGCCGGCAGCGCGCAGGCCTGATCCTCGCGCCGTGCCCGGCGGGCATCGTCACCGGTTCACTGGCGAGGGTCTCCTCTGCCAGGGCGGGATCGGGATCGGTCTCGATCAGCGCTCGGGTCGCCGGCTTCATCCCCTCGGCCACCAGCCCACACCTCAACGCCAGCTCGACAACGGGTTCGGCTCCTCACCTGATCGGGCACGTTTGGCCGCTCGACAGTCGATCCTCGGGCGAGGACACTGGGGGCGCACCAGCCGTCCCGGACCCCGGCGGCCCACTCATGGGCGGCGCTGAGGTGAGTTGACAATGGGCGGCGAGAAGCGGCTCGGGCACGTCGCCGAGCCTCGCCGCGTGCCCCCCACTCTTACCAATGTCGTCGGTGTCGCCGTCATGTCGGTACGGGGCGAGGTGGACCTCGCCACCGTGTTAGTCGTGCGAACCGCCTTCGGGCGCGCCCACGGCCAGCGCGGACGGAATCGCGTTTGTGGATCTTTCCGGTATGGCGTTCTGAATGCTATAAGGCAGCGGACCCGCTACGCGGCCAGTGGGCTCTCTCGCGGACATGCGAGACAGCGTGCCCGGTCAGGCGTCCATCGCAGCCAGCAAGGACGGGTCGCAGCCGATGAGACAAAGAG
>JAICHZ010000145.1 GCA_025924655.1 Pseudonocardiaceae bacterium
CTACCGGGTCAAAAGACCCGACGACCACAGCACCCGCCACACCGGTCCGCCCACCATCAACATCAGAAGCCTGACACCCCGAGCAGCATGATCAACTTAAGCTACTTGGCATTGCCCCTTAACCCCCAGAAGCACGCAACCCTGCTTTCCAGCCTTCTGTCTGCACCGCGATCCGGCTATGCAGGGGGCGGTCTCAGTCGGTGGAAGCAATTGAGCTGATGAGGAGGTCGGCGAAGACTTCTGCTGGGGTTCGGTAGCCCAGGATACGGCGTGGTCGGTTGTTGAGTTCGGCGGCTACGCAGTCGAGGTAGGTTTGGTCATCGGTGATCTCGGTGCCTTTGGGGAAGTATTCGCGGAGCAGCCCGTTGGTGTTTTCGTTGGTGGGGCGTTCCCAGGGTGAGTGGGGGTGGGCGAAGTACACCGCGACGTCAGTGGCTAGGGAGAACGCGGCGTGGGCGGCCATTTCGCTGCCCTGGTCCCAGGTCAGGGTCTTGATCAGCGCGGTGGGCATCGCGGTCACGGTGGTGATCAGCGCGTCGCAGGTGGTGGTGGCGTCGCGTCGACCGGCGGGTAGCGCGACGGGCACGGTGTAGCGGGAGGTCCGCTCGACCAGGGTGGCGATGGCGCTCTTGCCGCCGCGCCCGATCACGAGATCTCCCTCCCAGTGGCCAGGCACGGCGCGGTCGGCGATCTCGGCGGGTCGGGCATCGATGCTGGTCATGCCGACGATCCGGGCACCGGGACTGCTCGTGCGGCCGCGGGGCCGGCGCTGGGTTCGCCCGGTGCGCAGCAGGATCCCCAGCCGGGCCACTTCGCCTTTGGGCAGGGCGTAGATCCAGGTGTAGATGGCCTCATGTGACACCCACGCAGCCTGCTGGCCTGGGTGTTCATAGCGCAACCGGCCTGCGACCTGGTCCGGGGAGCCACCGGCGCGCAGCTTGTCCAGCACCCGCTGGCGCAGTATGGGGTCAGCGTCGATCTTGCGGGTCTTGGGTCGTGACCGGTGCTCCGTGGCCGCCCGCTGGGTGGCAGCCACGGCTCGATAACCGTCCCGGCCGCCGTGCCGGGCGATGTCTCGGGACACCACGCTGGGACTTCGGTCGATCCGTGCCGCGATCACCTGCCCTTCCAAGCCCTCGACGATCCCGCGGGATATCCGATCGGTCTCGGTCAGCATCCTGCGCTGGGCCACTCAGCTCCTCCTCGACGATCACACTTCGCCGAGGATCTACAGCAAGATCAATTGCTTCGACCGGTTGGGATCAAGGGGTGCTGCTGGTGCCTGATTGTCGCCTGCGTTGTCGTCACCACTGTCGTCAGCCACACCAAGGAGACTTGGTCGTGCTGCCGTCCTCCCCCTTTGTCATTCCGCTGGCACAGAAAGTGCTCCTCGACGTGCGCGAGATCATCGAGCAAGTTGAACCCGATTCATGGCCGCAAGCACCTACAGTAACGCCGTCAGTACCCGCAGTCACACCATCAGTTTACAATGCAGATACTGTAACTAACTCTTCACGAGGGATGACTTGGGCGTTGAATCCTAATTATGCTGTTTATCCTAATGGTCAAAATGTACCTGGTTGATTTTGTTGAGTAAGCTCGCGGCATGGTGCGCCGGACGCTCGCGGGACTGATCGTGGTGATATCGTGAAAAAATCTACCAAGAGGTTCCTGTGGCGATACTGGGGTTACGGCGCCCTGATAATACTGATATACGGTTGGTTCGTCGCACACTTCGGCCCCATACCACTGATCGGGCTCTCCATGCTGGTCACGGCTTACATGTTGGTTCAAGTGCCGGTGCCATGTTCCGCCAAGAATAGGGATGGCACATTTTGTCGAAACAATGGCAGAGGAGTGATCGGTGGGTGCAAGCAGGTAGCGCAGCACCGATGGCAAAACGCAAGGCTCTTAATCGAGCGTCAATCATGGGCTCTGCTCGTGCGTGGACTTTTTCGTAGGGTTGGCGGGCAAGCTGCCGCCTTGTCGACTTTGGCGGCTTGTCTCTCCGCTCTAGTGGTGACTGGAACTTTCATCTTTAAGAAGTAACCCGGTCCTCGCAAATCGGGACCCAGTGAATCCGACCACTAGCCAGTGGTACGATGTCGGCATGATCCGTGGTGTGTGCCGTCCAGGCTGCTCACGGTACTGGTGACGGTAATAACAGTGGCCACTGGCTTCTCTGAATCCCCTCGACCGGCACAGATCGTGTTTCTTCTAGCGGCTTGTGTACTCCAGGCGGTCTCTCTCAAAAAAATCCCCTACTCTAGCGCAGCTGCGCTAAACTTATTTACGCAGGTCACCGGGCTGTCCAGGTCTCACGGAAGCTAGCTCCGCAGGTCATCTCCCGCTATCTACGCTCCTCAGCCATCACCTGACGATCAGCGTGAGGGTCTGAGCAGCGAACTTATTGCTCTTCAAATATCCCTTTTGCAGATCTACCAGATCCACTGCTCACAGGATTCTCAAGACCATTTTGGTAGTGACGTATGAACGCGCATATTGCGTCAATTTGGCATTAGCCAGTGAATCAATCAGGCAAGTACAATCGCAGGCAGCCCGCGGCTGCGTCGCTGCCTCTGGTCGTATACCTCCGCCTCGGTGGGGTTCTCGCCAGCTTCCGCTTCCCTCTAGCGGTGTTCAGTGCTCAGCGGTGGCACTCGACCTTCCGATTTCCTGGAGTTAGGATGATGGTTCGCCGAATATTGTCAACGTCCGCAATCTGCGTCAATACATCGATCCGACACCGATGAACGCGGGCGAACGTAGATGAATGAGACCAAAGATGAGACCATCGCGGCCCGGCTGTCTTGAGCGGACCTTCGCTCGTGGTGGTGAGTATCGGGCGCGGTTAGGAAGCTGGGCGCTGACCGGCGGTGTGCCTGCTGCTAAGCATCTGATTCTCAGGTACTCTCGGTCATCCTCTTTGCATGGATCATAGCTCCTGCATGCTGGGATTCGGTCGCATCCCATCGGCGCAGCAGGACTATTGGGTATCCCCGGGGGCAACATCCCGCCCCCATGTATTGGGTTATGTGGAAGTTTCCCAGGTATCGAAGACTTGACATACGCCTTCTATGGTTGGTTGTGCGGCCAGTTGTGCGCGTAACTGTTCGCGGTGTAGGTCCACGTCTTCGTCATCGGCGAATGCGAGGTTGAGCAGGCTGGCTAGTGTGGTGCTGAGTTGACGTTCCCGGTCGTAGGGCAGGGTGCCGTCAGGGTTGAGAAAGACTGATGTCATGTGAGCGGCTCCTTCGATGAGCAGTTGTCGGAAGTTGGGTTGTGGATGGCTGGGTCTAGCGGTTGGTTGGTAGGGATTGCAGAGGGGCGTGGGTCTATCGAGGAGAGTGGCGGTGATGATGGCTGCTATGGCCGGAGCCATCAAGATCCCGTTGCGGTAGGTGCCGGTGGCCAGCAGCAGGCCCGGCAAACCGCAGGGACCGATGAGCGGAGCACCGTCGGCGCTGGCAGGCCTGTTGCCCCAGCGCAGGTTTTTAACTGTGGCGGTGCGCAGGTCGACCCGGAACTGGTGAAGTAGACCGTGCAGCAGGCTGAGGTGCTCCCCGGCGGTCGGGCCGGTGGCCGGCGCTGTGGTGAAGCGGTTGGTCGCCCCCACGTACAGACCACCTCGACCGTGAGGAATGACATGCAGACCACAGGCGAAGTCCCGATTGGGCGTGCGGATCACCATGGGCGGCTGGGCCGACTCGGGGACCTCGATCGTCAGGCTGACTCCCTTTGCTGCCAGCACCGCTGGCAGCGATCCGGTCAGTGACACGAGCGGGGACAGCAGGGCTTCGGTGCCCGCGCCTGCGGCAAGCACCACCGACTCGCTGACCACGCGCGTGTTGTCATCAAGGACCACGCCGGTGACCGCATGCCTGTCAGGAGTGACCAGGACGCTGCGGGCTGTTCCCGGCACGCGATCCACACCCGGATGGCCGCGACAGGTGGTGTCCAAGGCGACCAACAGCGCCTCAGCGTTGATCCACCCTTCGTGCGGACACACCAACGCCGCGACCGGTGCGTGTCGAGGAGCAGGTCGCAGGCCGGGCACCTGCCGTGGATCGAGCTCCTCCACAGGCAGCCCCAGCGTTGCAGCGGCTTGTCGGATCGCCTCCAGATTGTCCCGATCCGCGGGGTGGTCGAGATTCGCAATGACTACCATTCCCTGACCGAAAGGGACACCAATGCCGGTGTGGTCGTCGATGGCGTCGAGCCAGCCTGGCCACAGCAAGGCCGATTCGTGGCGGAACATCAGATCGGTCATGTCCTGGTCCGCGCGGGTGTGCTCGCCCAAGACGCCGAGCATCGCCCCGGCCGCCGGGCTGGCTGCTCCTGGAGTGCTGTAGCCGGGGCCTACCAGGGCAACGCGGAGTCCGGCATCAGCTGCTGCCACCGCGATGGCCATTCCGAGCACACCGGTGCCCACGACGACAACCTCGTGTCCACGCATCCGAAGATCTCCACCTTCCAGGACGGCAGTGACCAGCAATGCCTGACCAGCGGCAGCTCCCACCGGGCTCGGTGCAGCACAGGCACACTGGCCAGTGCCTCGCGACCGTAGGCGGTTCACGTCTACCGCGGGTTGCCGCACTGCAAGCCTCGCCAGTTGGGGTGCCAGGAAGGATGGGTCCGTTCTGTCAGAAGTTTCTGGATCGGTCTTGTTGATATGCCTGTTCATTGATCTAACCGGCTTGATCCTCAATGACAGGCGGGGTGTTCGCCTGCCGCAGGACAGGTGGGGCGGAGAGCGGGTATCCCGTCACGTCGGCGAGCTTGCCTCGGAGCGGGCCGGGGGTAGGGGCTCCAGGTGGAGCACCGCATGCGCTGAACGACCTGGGGCCCCTACCCCTGGTCTGCTACGCCTCGGCGCCGACGTGGCGGGTACCCGCGCTCCTGGCGACGCACCACTATCCAGTCCCGGCTCGGCGCCATCCCGGAGCAGAGGCCCGCCGGAGGCACATGCCCTTTGGTTGGGAGCTTGGGAATCTCACTACCGCGCCAGGACCTGCACGCTGACCTGCTTCTGGCCTGTACCGCGGCGTACCGTAGTTGACCGCCATTGACCCCTCCTTACAGCACGCGGACAGCACGACTAGTTGTCCCGCTGCCGCAAGAGGGAGCAGCCAAGGGTGTAGCCGTCGTGTTCCAGAGGTTCCGTACAGATCAAGCGGACTCGTCATTGGCAACGTCGTATCTTCTTTCATCTAATTGCCGTTATTTGGCCCTCGAACGTCACCGGCTTGATCTTGGTCTTTTCTCTTGCGTTCAGGTCCCTTCGTGGTTGGGCCGTCCTGGTCGTCCCCTTTCCCTCATGCCCGGCCGGTCTCTGCGTCGGCTTGCCGGTGTCCAGGGTGGCGCTTGCGCCATCGCGTCAGCGACGTGCCGTAGGCGCGCCCTTGATGCCGGTGAGACGGCGTAGAACAATCCCGGGGACTATGAGGGCAGGGGCCCTGCGGTGACCACTAGATTAGGCGTCGACTCGCCGAGGTCACCGCCGAAAGATCAGCCAGAACGCCGCGGATAATGGTGAGTGCAGCGTGGGCCGGGCCGCAACCCCGAACCCGCTGATTCTCGGACCGTCGTTGAGATTGTTCGTGGATACCACCGATTACCTGCTATTTTCGGAACTGCAAACGCTCGTCGTCTGTAGTGGTCTTCGGTTATCTGGATGTGTTTTGTGACCATAAAGTGTCCAAACGATCACAGGCTCAACGTGATCATCGATGATCTTGCAAACTGTGGTCGTGTGGCGTCCCGTCGACCTGGCGCAGCCCGACCACACACCAGCTCGGGGGCAGCCCTCGACGTAAGCGCACGTGCGCCGTCTGGCTCTGCCCCCCCGAGCTGGTGTGATGGTCAGCCTGGACAACAACGTCGCGGAGCGCGCTCTGCGCCGCCCCGTGATGACCAGGAAAAACGCCTACGGCTCCCGCAACGACGACGCGGCCCGGCTCGCCGCCCGGACCTGGACCGTCACCGCCGAAATGGCGGCCTGAACGTGCTGACCTACCTCACCGCCTACCTCGACGCCTGTGGCCGCAACGGCGGCAAGCCGCTGGCCGGGCCAGACCTGGAACGATTCCTCCCCTGGACCGCAGACCCCGCTGACCTGCGCGCCTGGGCGCAGCCGCGCCCGCCCGGCTGACACTCCCGCACATCACGACAGCGGCGTCACCACCAGCATCGACCGGCGCCTCCTACCCGCATGCCCGCTCACAAGACTTCCGAGTACTTACCGCGGTTGCGCCTGGGTGACTTTCTAGGCGTACACTTAGGGCCACTGCGTCGGCACCGCTACGAACGATGGCAGACCAGGTTTAGCAGAACAGGTTTACCGGGTCAGTGGTAGCCAGTTATGTTAATGTTGACGTCGGAGAGGGAGTGACGGAATGGCGATGTACGAGTTCACTTGAGCCCATGACGAGTGCAGTTCGCGCTTTAGTTCGCAGGACAGCTCTACTTTGAGGAAGATGATCGGTGATCATCTGACGGACGTGCACAGCGTGCAGGTGCCAACCCAGACGCTTTTGGGCTATCTGGAGGCAACTAGCGTGAGGACGACTGAGGATCGCTAGTTCTTGTAAGTCAGTTGAGATAGCTGCTACCGAGAGGAGGGCTGCGGGTCTCGACCGCTTCGACCATGGCCATGCGCAGCAGCTGAGAGAGCGTCTGCAATGCTCAGACCTCTTGGTATGTGAGGGGGCTGTTGCGTTGGGCGCAGTCAGTGCAGCCGAGGTCGTTAATCGCGGTTGGTCAGATCACCCTGACCAGCTCGTCAAAGGCAGCCGGGACCCGTAGGTTTACCAGTGGATCGTGGGGGTGCGAGCTCGGCGAGGAGTTGTTGCCAGCTTTCTCCCTTCTCCTCGGGTGCCCGATGGGTAATCTGAGGACGCGCTGTTGACCGTAGTGAAGGGGGTCGATGGAGGAGATGCTGCGGCGGCTTACCCAGTTCAGCCACTGCGCCGGTTGAGCGGGAAAGCTCGCCCCGAGCGAGCTGGCGCAGGTCCTGCGCCACGTGACCGCTGATCACCCGGACCTCCTGGTCGGCACCGAGACCGGCGACGACGCAGCGGTATGGCGGATCAGTGACGATCGCGCCCTTGTCGCGACGGTCGATTTCATCACGCCGATCGTCGATGATGCGCGCATCTGGGGGCGGGTGGCGGCCGTCAACTCCGTGTCCGACGTGTACGCCATGGGCGGGCGGCCGCTGTTCGCGCTCAACCTCGTCTGCTGGAACTCCGCCGAGCTTCCCCCTCGGTTGCTCGACGGGCTGCTAGCTGGCGCGGCTGAGGTGGCAGCGGAGTGCGGGTTCGTGACAGTCGGCGGGCACACCGTTGATGACCCGGAGCCGAAGTTCGGCCTATCGGTCGTCGGTGAGGCACACCCCCAACGGTTGCTGCGCAACAGTGGGCTGCGGGACGGTGACGCCCTCGTGCTCACCAAAGCGCTGGGCACCGGAGTGATCTCCACCGCAGCCAAGGCCGATCGCGCCGCCGCGGCCGCTGTTGACGCGATGGTCGCGTCGATGTGCCGCCCCAACGCCGAGGCTGCGGCGGTCGCCCTGGATGCCGGTGCCACCGGGGCAACCGATGTCACCGGGTTCGGCCTGCTCGGTCACCTGGCACAAATGGCGCGGGTTTCCGGGGTCGACGTGACACTCGACGCCGCCGCAGTGCCTGTGCTGGCGCACGCCCGCGACCTCGCCGCCGCCGGCTATGTTCCTGGAGGCAGCCGCCGCAACCTCGACTGGGTGCGCGATCGGCTGGACACCGGGCCGGTCGATGAAGTCACGCTGACCCTGCTCGCCGATGCCCAGACCTCCGGCGGCCTGCTGTTCGGTGTGGCGGCCCGTGCCGCGGACGCCGTCACGCGGCTGCGCTCCTGCGGCCACGACTGCGCCGTCATCGGACGCGCCGTCCACGGCAGCGGCATGATCCGATTGCGCTGACCTGCCCGAAGGGCGTTTCCATGGCCCACGAACTCGACGCTCCGGCTCCTGTCGTAGCGAGCAGCGGGCCATCACGGCGCGCGATCACCATCGCCGCAGTGATCTTCGCTATCCTGGCTGCCACGGCACTGACCTGGGCGAAGTGTTGGCCCTATGCCAGCAAGACCGCCCATGTGCTGACCAACGCCTTCGGTGGCATCTCTATCCTCACTGAGGGCGGGAGGACCCCGCGGCCACGCCATCGTGGCACTCGGCATGGACCTTCACCGTCACCTACTTCCGCTCCGTCTGGATCGCACTGGTCGCCGCGCTCGTCATCGCTGTCGCAGCTGAGGCGCTCCTACCGCGGCGCGGGCTGGTACGCCAGCGCCCCGCTGGCTCGGCGGATCGGGCGCTGGAGGCCTGCTCGCGCTGCCATCAATGATGTGCACCCGCTGCACCGCGCCGCTGACTGTGACGCTGCGCCGGGCACCGGGCTCGACTCACACCCGCATCCGGCACCCGGGCAATCCGGCACCCACCTTCGCAACAGGTGTTGCGAGGTGTGCCCGTCGCGGGCATCTTTCAAGCACCACTCGTCGCAGGCGGGTGCGCACCGAAGACGTCGACGTGCCCGGGGACCAGCGGGGGAAGCCGTGACCGATGACCAGGCTGGCAAGCCACCCGAGGCCGCCACCGCGGCCCTGGACGACCTCATCACCGAGCTGACCGTGTGCATCGACGGCCTGCAGCGGGCACTGCGCCGGGCCGAGCAGCTACGCGCCCAACGCCACGCCGGTCACCCGTGGCTGCTGATCGTGTCCGCCGAGACTTGAGCCAGCGCACGCGGAACCGATTCGGGGGATTATGAACCACCCCGGGTTCGGTAGAGACTCGTTGTTGGGGTCAGGCGACCAGGCTGATCAGGTCGCCCAGCTCGTACAGGGTCTCGAACTCGACCGGTGGCCTGCCTCCGCAGGCTCCGTGCAATCGATGGTTGTTATACCAA
>JAICHZ010000146.1 GCA_025924655.1 Pseudonocardiaceae bacterium
GGGCAGCTCACCGAGGCGGTTCGCCGCCGGCCCTACAGCGTGGTGCTGCTCGACGAGGTGGAAAAGGCCCACTCCGACGTCTTCGACGTGCTGTTGCAGGTACTCGACGACGGCCGGTTGACCGACGGGCAGGGCCGCACGGTGGACTTCCGCAACACCATCCTGGTGCTCACCTCCAACCTGGGCTCGGCGGCGCTGGCCGATCCCACGCTGGATGACTGGCAGCGCACCGATGCCGTGCTCGGTGTGGTGCGCCGGCACTTCAAGCCCGAGTTCCTCAACCGGCTCGACGACCTGGTGGTGTTCCACTCACTGTCCACTGAGGAGCTGACCGCCATCGTGGACATCCAGATCGGGCAGCTGGCGCGCCGGTTGGCCGCTCGCCGCCTGGAGCTGGACGTCACCGACGCGGCCAAGGAGTGGCTGGCGATGGGCGGCTTCGACCCGCTCTACGGCGCGCGCCCGCTGCGCCGGCTGGTGCAGTCCGCGATCGGCGACCAGCTCGCCCACGCCCTGCTGGCGGGTGAGATCACCGACGGCGACACCGTCCGCGTCGACCTCGACGGCAGTGCCGCCGGCGGCACCGGCGCCCTCACCGTCACCCGCGCCTGACCCACGCCCGCGCCTGACCCCTCGCCTGCGCCAGCGCCGCCCGCGTCGGCGCAGGCCGTGAACTCGACGTCACCGACGTTTTTCGCTCTTGTTTACGTCGGTTTTGTCGAGTTCACGGCACTGGGCCACGGCGGAGGGTGGTGAGGAAGACTTGCCAGGCGGGGGTGGGGACGGTTAGGGCGGGGCCGTGGGGGTCTTTGGAGTCGCGCACCAGGACTCGGTCCGGTGCGGGCGCGACCTGGACACAGGCACCGTTGCCGCCGCCACCGTCTTCGGTCCTGACGCGTATCCCACTCTGCACAGCAAAGCAGCGGCACTGCTGCATTCGCTTGCCAATAATCATGCCCATGTCGACGGCAACAAGAGGCTCGCGTGGGCCGCGACCGCAGTGTTGATGTGGATCAATGGGAACGACCTCGACGCGCCTGAGGACGACGCGTTCGACCTGGTGATCGCCGTCGCCGACGGATCGCTGACCGACGTCGAGAAGAGCGCAGAACGGCTAGCCGGATGGAGTCGGCCCCGCTAACCCCACAGCTCCCGAAGCGCAGCGCGCACGCAAGATCCGGCGTGTGCTGCGTGGAATGGGCGGGGTGCGCAGATACGCTCGGGCGGTGTCGGAGTGGGTGTGGTTTGTGATCGCGGGGCTGGCGGCTGCCGGCGGTGGTGCGCTGCTGGCCGTCGATGGCGGGCGGCATAGCGCGCACCAGCGGGAACGGCGTCGCTGGGCGGCGCTTCGGGGATGGCGGTTCGTCCTGTCCGACCCGGTGGTGGCCGATCGTTGGCGCCATGGCGTGATCGCTCGGGGCGGCGCGGGGCTGGCCAAGGACCTGGTGATCGGCAGCTTGTTCACCCCGCTGGGTCGTCGCGCGGTACAGATTTTCGATCACGAGCAGGGCGGTCAGGTCTCCAGCGTGGTAGTCGCGGTGCAGCGCCGCATTCATACCGCTGGCCTGGTCGCCGAGCTGTGGATGCCCGACCAGCCGCTACCGCAGGATCCCGGTCTGCACACGCTGGGGCCGGTGGGCGACCGGGTCGCGCTGGTCAACGAGCCGGACCGGGTCGGCCCACTGACGTCAGCCGAATTCGTTCTGGCCATCAACGCGCTGGGCGGCGACATTTCCGTCGCCTGGATAGAACAGGACTGGGTGTTGGCCGCGGCGCCGTGCGATGCCACCCCGTCGCGGTTGGAGCGGCTGCTGCGTGTTCTGGACGAGATCGCTGATCTGCTCGATGCCGCCCACCTCGACAACGCTACTGAGCCCGCCGAGTTCGCCGATTTCTTCCGTCCGGGCCAATAGCTCGGTTAACTAGCTGGTGGTAACGCCGCGACGATGTTAGCCGATCTTCCCCATACAGCGCTCGGGTGGACGATCATCGCAGAATCCAATGCTGTCGGTGCAACCCCGATCGGCGGACCTCGTGCTTCTTCGTCGCCTTACCTACGGTGCACCGGTGACCGCGTCGCGACGCTAGCCTGGCCACCATGCCGACCGCGCTGATTACCGGTCCTACCGCCGGGATCGGCGGCGCCTTCGCCCGCAGGCTCGCCGCCGAAGGCTACGACCTCGTGCTCGTCGCCAGGGACCGCGAACGGCTGCAACAGCTCTCCGTCGAGCTGTCGCAACGCCACGGGGTGAGCGTCGAGGTCTTGCCCGCGGACCTGGCCAGCGCCAGCGAACGGCTACTGGTTGAGCAGCGGCTGCGCACCGGTGATCCGCTGGACCTGCTGGTGAACAACGCGGGTGTGGGAGTGGGAAGCGAGTTTCTCGACGCGGACATCGCGGACCTGCAGGCGCAGCTGGACGTCAACGTGACCAGCGTGCTGCGGCTGACTCACGCCGCGCTGCCGTCCATGGTGGACGCCGGGCGCGGTGCGGTGATCAACGTCTCCAGCGTTTCAGCCTTCCTGCCTGGCCGCGGCTCCGCCTACGGCGCCAGCAAGGCGTACGTCACGATGCTCTCCGAAGGGCTTTCAGAGGCGCTGGCCGGCACCGGGGTGCAGATGCTCGCGCTGTGCCCGGGTTACGTCCACACCGAGTTCCATGGCCGCGCCGGGATGGACATGACCGGCAGCCCCTCAGCGTTCTGGCTCGACGCCGACACCGTCGTCCGTGACTGCCTGACCGACCTGCGGCGCGGCCGCACCATCTCGGTGCCAGGCCTGCAGTACCGGGCCCTGCTGGGGCTGGTGGACGTGCTTCCTCGGAGTCTGGTCCGGCGCCTGGCCGGACGTACCGCGCAGGGCCGCACATGACCGAGCCGCGGGACCGGCTGGCGGCGCTGGTCCGTGAGCTGGCGGTGGTGCACGGTCGGGTCACACTGTCGTCGGGGGCGCAGGCCGACTACTACGTCGACCTGCGCCGCGCCACGTTGCACCACGAGGCCGCGCCGCTGATCGGGCGGCTGGTCCGGGAGCTGACCAGCGACTGGTCCTACCAGGCGGTGGGCGGCTTGACCGTGGGCGCCGACCCGGTCGCCGCTGCCGTGCTACACGCGCCCGGCCCCCCGGTGGACGCCTTTGTGGTGCGAACCGCGACCAAGCCGCACGGGATGCAGCGGCGCATCGAAGGCCCCAGCGTCATTGGCCGCCGGGTCCTTACCGTCGAGGACACCTCCACTACCGGCGCATCGGTGCTCACCGCTGTGACGGCGCTGCGCGAGGCAGGGGCCGACGTCGTCGGCGTGGCCACCGTGGTGGACCGCGACACCGGCGCCCGCGAAGCCATCGAAGCAGCTGGGTTGCCTTATCGCGCGGTTCTGAGCCTGACCGACCTCGGGTTGCGGTGAGGCGCCCGAACCTCCCGGCAAACGCCTTACGTCGGCGGTGAACTCCGGCCGCTGCGCCAACGCTCTCCAGCTCACGCAGTGATCACGAATTGGGCATCGGGCAGCAAGCGCACTGGTGCGCACCCGGGCCGGTCTGGCCAACCGTTGAGTATCCAGCGTGCACATCGCGAGCAGTCGGATCGAGCGCAGAGTGACTAGTGTTGCCGATGTGGGCAGCGAAGTAGCAGGTCTTGCGGGTTGCGGGGAGATCCGTGATTGATGGGATCGCGCCGGGGCCACCGCTGACCCACGAGCGCTACAGCACTGAATGCCACGCACCAGGCGCGACCGAGTGGGGCCAGACCGTCGGCGTCGGCCCCTGGACCGGACCGTGGCCCGACGATCCCCGTTACGACCCGGAGCTGCTGCGCGAGGGCGACCGCCGCAACGTCGTCGACGCCTACCGGTACTGGCGCCGCGACGCGGTGGTCGCCGCGTTGGACGCCCGCCGCCACCCGGTGCACGTGGCGATCGAGAACTTCGGCCACGATCACAATATCGGCACCGTGGTGCGCACCGCGAACGCCTTCGCCGTGGCAGAGGTGCACATCGTGGGTCGCCGCCGGTGGAACCGCCGCGGCGCCATGGTCACCGACCGCTACCAGCACCTGCGACACCATGACGACATCGCGGACCTACTCAAACACGCCGCCGCAGCGGAGCTCACCGTGGTGGCGGTGGACAACTCTCCGGGTGCGCTGCGGTTGGAGACCGCCACTCTGCCACAGCATTGCCTGCTGCTGTTCGGGCAGGAAGGCCCTGGCCTGAGCGCCGAAGCTCGTAAGGGGGCAGCCATGACCGTCTCAATCGCGCAGTTCGGCTCCACCCGGTCGATCAACGTTGGGGTGGCCGCCGGGATCGCCATGCACGCCTGGATCTGCCAGCACGCCGATCTCGGGACGGCCTGGTGAGTGTGTGGGCGGCCCGCGCGGCCGCCGCGGAACGCGCGGTGCACACCCGGCACCTGCACTGGCTGTGGAGCCTGCCCGACACCCGGCTGGGACGACCCGGCTGGCCGGGACGCTCAGCGCACTGGCATTACTGGTGGCAGGCGCACCTGCTGGACTGCACGCTCGACGCTTACCAGCGCGCCCCCACGCAATGGCGGCGAGACACCACCACGGCCCTGGTCCGCGGCGTGCGGATGCGCAACATCACCGGCTGGGTCAACGACTACTACGACGACGTCGCCTGGCTCGGCTTGGCATTGCAGCGCAGCGCAACGGTGGCCGGAATCCGCAAGCCGGGCGCGGAGCAGGCCATCATGCGCCAACTGCGCTTCGGTCGGGGTCCGAGCGGGGGGATGCGGTGGCGGGTCGGGGACGATTTCGTCAACGTCCCGGCCACCGGGCCGGCCGCGATCTTCTACGCCCGCCGGAGAAACCTGGGCATCGCCTCGTCCCTGGTCGACTGGATTCTCGAGCACCTGATCGACCCGAGCACCGGCCTGGTCTTCGACGGGGCACGGGTGAACCCCGACGGTTCAGTGCGCGCCGTCGAGCGCGCCCTCTACAGCTACTGCCAAGGCGTCCTGCTCGGCGCCTGCGTCGAACTGGGCACCGCCACCGGCGACCCACGCTGGTGGGAACAGGCCGACCGCACGGTGCGCGCGGTTGCCGAGCACCTCACCGACGGGGGGGTACTTCGCGGGCACGGCGGTGGCGACGGTGGACTGTTCAGCGGCATCACGGCCCGCTACCTCACCGTGGCCGCAACGGCCCGGCCGTCCGAACCGTCGAGCAAAATCGCGACCCGGCTGGTGCTGGACTCCGCCGAGGCGGCCTGGCGCAACCGGGGCGTCGCCGACGGTGGTCCAGTATTCGGCCCGCACTGGACGGTCGCAGCTCAGCCGCCCAGCCCGGGGCGCCCCGAAGGTGATTTGTCGGTGCAGCTGTCGGGTTGGATGCTGCTCGAGGCCGCCGCTGTGCTTTCCGGAAAAGACTGATCACCTCAGACGACCAGCCTTCGGTGACGTCGGGTTCGGTGGGTCACTCGCTTGCCAGCCGTTCCCCGCACCAGGAGTCACATAAGTCCCGTGAAGTGGTTGGGGGGATATTTTGTGCAGGTGCCGCCGGTGGCAACTTTCGCTGAAAATTGCCACCGGTGGCACCTGCACAAGCTGCAACCCCAAGACCTCGAGCGCTACAGACAGTGACGAGACTCGTTTGTCAAACTCCGAAACACATCAAGATCAGCCGGTCTCAGCACGCATGAGGTAGCGGAGCAGGACGACGTTGCCGATCTGCCGGGTCTCGGCGAGTGTCATCGGGTGCGCCGCGTCTTGGGGGAATCGACCCGGGTGCACGAAGCGAGGGGCACCGGCGTCACCGACGAAAAACGGCGCGATCACGAGCTGGATCTCGTCCACGAGTCCGGCTGTGAGGAACTGGGTAAGGATGGTGGCGCCACCTTCCACCAGCAGCCGCTCGACTTTGCGCTCGGCGAGGTCGTCCAGCACGACCCGCAGATCAATTGGCGTTCCGGCACCGACCACGGTCGCGACACTCGCGACCGCCTCACGCACGGCCGCCACCACGGGGTCGTGCGTGTAGACGATCTTTTCGCTGTCACCAGCGGTGAAAAACCGTGCTTCGGCGTTCAGATCACCACTACCGGTCAACGTCACCTTGATGGGTTGCGGCGCAATGCCGCGGCGCACTCGCTGCTGCTGGCGCTGCACGGAGCGGATCAGCAACCGAGGATTGTCCCGGCGGATCGTGTTCGCTCCCACCAGGATGGCATCCACACTGGCCCGTACCTCATCGACCCGATCGAAGTCCTCGTCGTTGGACAACATCAACCGAGCATCGCGCATATCATCGATGTAGCCGTCGACGGACATCGCCACCGAAAACAGAACGTATGGGCGTCCTGTCACGGCGCCGCTGCTCGCCGATCTGCGCCCGTCATCACAGCACCGCCCGTCATCACAGCACAGTGTGACCACGAGGCCGCCACACTGGCAAAGCCACCCGTGGAGCGGTTCGCGCGAGCGCGAAGCAATGGGTTCCGACACGCCGGGAACGTAGGGTCGAGGCATGCAGATGCCGCGGCTGGTCGCCACCGACGTTGACGGCACCTTGCTGGACCCGACCGACCAGGTTTCCGAGCGCACCCGGGCCGCGGTGCATCGGGTGGTGGCGGCGGGAGTGCCATTCGTGCTGGTCACCGGCCGTCCGCCGCGGTGGATCCCGCCGATCGTCGAGCTACTCGGCCACGCCGGGCCGGCGGTGTGCGCCAACGGCGCGGTGCTCTACGACGCTGCGACTGACCAGGTCAGCTACTCCGTGACGCTGGATCCGATGCAGCTGCGGGATGCGGCGGAGGTGATCGCTACTGCATTACCGGGCGCAAAGCTCGCTGTCGAGCTGCCCGCGGTAAGCGCCGTGATGAACGGCACCGATCAGTTCCTCGCCGAACCGGGTTATACCCACCCCTGGCCGGGCGGGGACTCCGCCGAGGCGCCGCGCGATGTGCTGCTCGGCCGACCGGCGATCAAGTTACTGGTCCGCCAGCCGAATGCCAGCAGTGACCTGATGGCCGCAGCGGTCCGCGAGCTACTCGGTGCCGCGTCAGGGGCCGGGCTCGACGTCACGTACTCCACCGGCTACGGCCTGATCGAGCTCTCCGCGCCTGGCGTCACCAAGGGCACCGGGTTGGCCCGGCTGGCCGGGCAGCTGGGAGTCGCGCCGGCCGACGTGCTGGCGCTGGGTGACATGCCCAACGACCTGTCGATGCTGCGCTGGGCGGGGCACGGAGTGGCCATGGCCAATGCGCATCCCGCCGTGCTCAAGGCCGCCGACGAAATCACTGCGGGTAACTCCGAGGATGGTCTCGCGGTGATACTCGAGAGGTGGTTCTGAATCCGATCTAGACGCCTCTAAGGCGGCGCAACCGGGTAAAATGTGACCTGATCGTGATGAACAAGGGCGAACTGGTACGAGTGTGCCGGCGAAAGCTAGGCTGCTCCCTTCCACGCGAGCGGTAACAGCGCGTGAGATTGAACTCCCACCAGCCGCTTGGAGGTTTTGTGCAGAACAAGATCGATGAAGGCAGGTTCAGAGAGCTCCTGGAAGAATCGGACGATCTGCAGTCCGACGCGATGCGCGCTGCTCGGACGGGTCTGAATGACTACGTCGAGGCCGCTCGGGAAGCCTGTGTGTCCGCCGGTCGGGACGCTTCTCGCTGGGGCACCGTCGCAGCCGCGGCCGGTGTCGCCGGCGGAGCGATGCTGCTGACGGCCGGGACGGCGTGGGCCACGGCTGAAGACGTCTCGGCGTTGCAGACCGCGGCAGGCGTGGAGAACCTCGCCGTGATGACCTACAAGACCGCGTTGACGTTGCCGTTCATCGGCGGGAGTTCGGCGATCCCGGTAGTGAAAGCTTTTGCGACCAAGACGATGGACCAGCACAACGAGCACGCGATGGCGTTCAACGCCGCGGCGCAGCGGCTGGGTGGCAAACCTCAGACGGGTCCGGATCCGAAGTACGCCGCAGTGGTGCGGGAAGCGGTGCCTAAGATCAAGGGCGCGGCGGACGTTATCGGGTTGGCGATCACCCTGGAGGACGTGGCCGCGCAGACTTACGTCAAGGACGTCGGGCTGGTCAGCACCGCGGAGTTGCGGCAGCTGTTCGCCAGCGTGGCCGGAGTTGAATCCCAGCACAAGGCGATCCTGCTAGCCGTGCAGGCGCTGGTGAAAGCTAATCAGCCGCAGCTGATCGCGCTGCCCCCGGACGTCGCGAAGCTGCCCGCCGCAGCGGGCAGCGTGGGCTTCCCCGACTCGTTCTACCCGACCACCATGGCCGCTCCGGTCGAGGAAGGAGCCGTCCGATGAGCATCTTCCCCCGCCGCGCCCGCAGCGCGGAGATGGCGATCAGCGAGCGCGAACTGGCTGGGCTGACTCGCGAGCTGGATGACCTACACGAGTCGACATTCCCGCAGGTTCGCAAGGCTCTCGAGGAGCTGACCGCGAACCTGGGGCACGTGGTGGCCAAGCCGTCCACCCGGCGGGGCTTCTTCCTCGGCGCGGCCGGTGCTGTCGCCCTCGGCGCAGCTGCGGCGTGCTCCGGCGGTTCCTCAGGGGCACCGAAGCCATCGGGCTCGGCGCCGGCGGTCCCGACCTCGCCCCCGGCCCCGCCTGAGACCTACACCGGGGACCTGAAGGTGGTAGCGCTGGCGACGGCGTTGGAGAATCTGGCCGTCAGCGCCTACAGCGGTGCATTGCAGAAGGCCGGCGCCGGGCAGCTGGGGACGGTGCCGCCGGCGGTGGCCACCTTCATCCAAACCGCGATGAAGCAGCACTCCGACCACGCGCAGGCCTGGAACGCGGTGCTGTCCAAAGCGGGTAAACCGACCATCAACGATGCCCCGTTGTCGATCACCCAAGATCAGGTGAACATGCTCAACGCTGCGACGTCGGTGCCCGACGTGGCCAAGCTCGCGCTGAACCTGGAGAACGTCGCTGCGCAGACCTA
>JAICHZ010000147.1 GCA_025924655.1 Pseudonocardiaceae bacterium
CGCCCGTGGACTATGGGTTTTCGCCCGGGTACGAGCTACCGGGCAGGTGGAGCTACCGCAGGCATTAACAGCCGCGCAGGAGTCGGTCGCGCTCTTTGAGCGGTTGTTCCAGCAGCGGCCGCGGGTGTTCACCGGCGATCTGCGGGGCGCGCGCGCGACGGTGGCTGAGGTGCTCGCTGACCTTGACCGTGGCCGAGATGCGAACACTGTTCGCCGGCCCATCGATAGCGCGGCCGCCGGTTCATCCTGATCAGCCAAGCCTCGTGCGAATTTCGGTGACCGCTGCACGTACTTACACAGTCTGGCTTCGCGCTTCCCGATCTCGGACACTGACGAGTGAATCGAGACTCGATCGGGGGTATGGATGTTCCCGCGTCGGCAACCTCGCCTGGCCGTGAGGATGAGAGGCGTCATGCCGTTGGAGACCCGGTTGGACCTTAGCGCGTGGCGACCGATGCACAGTCGCATCCTGCTGGCGTTGGGAATCGGTTGGGCTCTGGACTCCTTCGAGGTCCAGATCATCGGCAGCGTGCTCACGCCGTTGGCCAAGGATTTCGGCGTGATCGGTGCGGACGGTGCGATATCGCCCGGCGCGGTGTCGCTGATCTGGGTCGTGTGGTTCGCCGGCCTGATGACTGGGGCGACGGCGTTCGGCTGGCTCGCTGATCGCTTCGGCCGCAAACGGCTCTTTGTGGCGACTCTGGTGATGTACTCGATCGCAACAGTGGCCAGTGCGTTCTCCCCGACGTTCCTGACATTCCTGATCTTCCGGTTCATCACCGCGATGGGCGTCGGCGGGGAGTACTCGGCTGTCACCTCGGCGATCGCCGAGTTCATGCCCACCCGCCGTCGTGGCGCCGCTACGGCCGCCACCATGAACTTCTGGTCCGTCGGCGGCATCCTGGCAGGTCTGATCGGCATTTTCTTCCTCAACAGCTTCGTTGCCAACCAGCTCGCCCTCGGCGGCGTCACCCTGTCCGCTTGGCGGTTGTGCTTGCTTGCCGGCGCCGCCGCCGCGATTTATGGCTTCATTGTCCGCCGCACGATCCCGGAATCCCCCCGTTGGCTGGCGTCTCAGGGCCGCCGCGCGGAGGCCAGTGTGATTATCACTGACATCACCGGTATCGCCGAGGACGGCACCGACCTCGCGGGTACACCCAAGCGCCGTTCGCTGGCGTCGCAGATCGGTGAGCTGTGGGCGAACTGGCGTGCCCGATTGGTGTATGGGATGGTGCTGGAATTCTCCGGCAGCGCTGCCTATTACGGGCTGTTCACCTTTGTGTCGGCCTATGTGCTGATCTCCACGCAGGTTGCCGTATCCCCCGCCGCGGTGCCGTTGTTCTACCTGGTCGGAAACATTGGAGCGCTGGTCGGGGGCTTCACCGTGGCGGCGCTGATAGACCGGCTCGGCCGTACCGCGGTGACCCGGCTGTCCTATGGCACGGCCAGTATCTCGGTACTGCTGCTCGCACTGGCCGCGCTGGCCAAGTCCCCAGCCGAGACGTTGGCTGCATTCACGTTATGCGTGTTCTCCGCCACCTGTTCATGGATCTCTGCGTACACCACGTTCAGTGAGCTGTTCCCGACCGAGCTGCGTGCCACTGGCGTCGGCGTATCGGTGGCGGCCGGCCGGCTGGGTGGCATGGTGGGAGTGGTCGGATTGTCCTATGCGGTATCCGGGCTCGGATTGGTCTCCGCGTTCGTCATCCTCGCGATATTCTTTGCGATCGGCGCCATCGCCGCGCTGTGGTGGGGCCGTAGCGGCGGCGTTGAGGCCCGTGGCATGCCCCTCGACGCGGTGGCCCCCGTTGCCGCCACGGTGTGATCGGTGGGCCGTCACTCCAACACCTTAGTCAACACAATGAATTCTAAGTCGTCGCGTTTTGGAACTCCGACACGATCGTTGCCATATGGGAATGGAGCGCGTTCGCCGTTGGGTTTGTAACCGAGTCGGTCGTACCACACGAGGATGTCATTCCTCATATGGAGGACCTCCAGGCGGACCACCTTTGTTCCCCACTCGTCGCGGCAGATACGCTCCGCCTCGCGAATGATCGCGCCGCCGATGCCTCGGCCTTGTAGCTCGGGCCGCACTGCGAGCATCCCTAGCGCAGCGCTGTGTCCCTGCTTGGCCAGTTCGACACAGCCCGCAAGATTTACGTCGATCTCGGCGACTATTATCATGCGGTCGAGCGCCTCTAGGATCTCCTCGACGCCCTCGGCATCTATTCGCCGCACGCCGACCAGATGAGCCTCGGTGGTCCAACCGCCGAGGCCTTCGCCACGGTAAGCCGCATTCGTCAGTGATACGATACTTGCAACGTCGGCACGCGTTGCGCGCCGAAATCGAACCAGCGCGTCATCTCTCGCGCTCGGAGTCATAGCGGCCACGTTACAGATCGTGCTAATCAGTGAAGGTGTGCGCCGTCTTTTCGAACGGGTTGCCGCAACCGGCTGCGTTGAGATCGTTCCACGAGCCGCCCTGCGCCGATCCCCAGAACGCGCCGATCGTGACGTAGCTGACGTAGAAACCGAGCTCGCCGATTGCCGCTACGGTCCGGCTGTGCATCGACTCGTGCCGGGCCAGGTTGTCCGGCACGGTGCCGTCCGGATTGAAGCAGCCGGACTGGGTCCAGGCCACCGCACCGAGTGTCAGCGCGCCGCCACCTGGACCCACCGCGATGAACAGCATGCCGCGGCGGAAGTCCACCTCGCCGCCCCTCATCGCCAGGATCAGCGTTGCGACGAGACCCCCAGTCGTCAGCAGCGGTGATTGCACCCATTTGATGAGCAGGCTGGACAACCACGCCACTTGACTGTTCGTGTTGTCCAGCAGCGGACTGACCACGGCCCCGAGCAGGGCCGCCGTCCCAAAAAGGATCAGGCCGATGGCTGCGGTAGTGGCGACGCTCGCGTCGAGCTCGAACAGCGCCCAGATGATTCCGGTCCAGCCGAGAACGGCGAGCACGCCGCCGATCGCCCCACCGATGACCCACAGCAGAAACTCGTCCCAGGTCTTCACTCTGTTGGCCGCCGCGCCCAGCGCCCCAAGAGCCGCGCCGACGAGTAAGGCGAACAGCAGCACGACGAGCAAGACCGGTCGCCCCGAAGGGTCGAGGGAGTTGGTCCGGTCGTCCAGAAGGGGCGCTAGTGCAGTGGCTGAGGTAGGCGTAATCATGTCAGCCTGCCTGAAACTGTCACCGCCATCGCGGCAGTTGGTGTGCCGGCCGGGTGCGACGGAACGTCCGCGCTCAGCGCAGGGCGGCGACCGCTTGACCTCAACTATGCGCTTGCGGAACATCGACTGACCCAGGCTTGATCACGGTTTGGGTGCCTCAAGTGACATGACGTGTCACTCAACGCACCGAAACCGTGATCGTCCCGTTTCGTCCACGGTAAAGGCATTTGCGGGTGTCACACGAAGGTGTGATTGATGATTGATGATCTTTTATAGTGGGTAGGTGCAGGCCCGGCAGGACTACCACAGAAGGGGAACACAGGAAGGATACTGGCGATGAGTAGCCCAGGAAGCACCCTACAGCGCGGCGACCGCGATCTCGAATCGTCAGGGAGGCACCATTCTGATGTCGACCAGGGTGCAGAGAGAGAGGAGGGAGCCTTCGAATACCAGAAGAGGGCAGAAGCGGGACCGACCATGGACTACGAGACACGCATGAAAACGTTCAACCACGTCAAGGGATCGCACCCGGTCGTATCATTCGGTGGTCGCCCGCGCGGCGGACCGCTTCACGATCGTGACCGGTAGAACCAGCGTGCGGTAATGCGAGGACGGCGCCACGGACGTGCCGGACTGATCCGGCGCGCACCGGCGCCGTCGGACGTGGCGCGGCCCGTCTGCTGACCGCGATGATGAGTTCATGTTGGCCTGGCGGGTGCAGCGACCAGGGGCCATGAGTACCCGGCCACTGGTGTCGGTGCGAGAGTCGGTGCCGCGACGCAGCGGTGATGAGCTGCTGGTGCGAGTGCTGGCCTGCGGGGTGTGCCGCACCGATTTACATGTCGCCCAGGGTGACCTACCAGTGCATCGGCCGGGTGTCGTCCCGGGCCACGAGGTGGTCGGTGAGGTCGTCGAGGCTGCCGGCCCGTTCCAGCCCGGGCAGCGGGTGGGTATCGCCTGGTTGCGCGCCACCTGCGGGCAGTGCCGGTACTGCCTCCGCGGGTCCGAGAATCTCTGCCCACACTCGGCGTACACCGGGTGGGACACTGATGGCGGCTACGCCGACTACGCCACCGTGCCCGCCGACTACGCCTACCCGCTGCCTGCCGGCTACCCCGATACCGAACTCGCGCCGCTGCTGTGCGCGGGCATCATCGGGTGGCGAGCGCTGGCTCGGGCGAACCTGCCGCCAGGAGGCCGGCTGGCCCTCTACGGTTTTGGCGCGAGTGCGCACCTCACCGCCCAGATCGCGCTGGCCCAGGGCGCGCGGGTGCACGTTTTGACCCGCAGTCTCCCGGCTCGAGAGCTCGCCGTGGAACTGGGCGCAACGTCAGCAGGCAGTGCTGACGATCCACCACCGGAGCCGGTCGACTCCGCGATCCTGTTCGCCCCCGCCGGCGAGCTGGTGGCGCCGGCGCTGGCCGCGCTGGACCGAGGCGGCACCCTGGCGGTGGCTGGTATCTACCTCACCGACATTCCCGTACTGCGCTACCAGCAGCATTTGTTCCAGGAACGGCAGATCCGCAGCGTCACGGCCAATACCCGCCAAGACGGTCACGACTTCCTGCGGTTCGCCGCCGAGCACCGGTTGCAGGTGGTGACTACCCGTTACCCCCTCGACCGGGCTGACGTGGCGCTGACCGACCTGGCGGCCGACCGGGTCCACGGCGCGGCTGTCCTTATTCCCTAAATTCCCTAACCGTGACGGCGTCCGCGCTGCCTTCCCAGGTTCGCACGACCAACTCGCCCTTGGTGATCTCCACGTACGTGGCGGCGCCCGAGAGCCAGTTGCCCGAGTTCACGTAGACGCCCTCGGGCAGCGTGACCATCTCAGCTAAATGCGTGTGACCGAAGACGACCGCGTCGAAACCCCGGCGGAGGATCATGCTCGCCGCGTCGTGGTACGGCGACCCGAGCAATGAGAGGGGCCGGTGGCCGTTGTCGGCGGCCGGGCCGGGCCGGCCCACCCGCCGGTGGCGGGCGTCTTGCAACCGCCGCTGCGCCTTGGCCCACACCTTGTAGGTGTCAGGCACGGTGAAAAGGGCATAACGGGCCAGGCGGGTGGATATCTCATAGAGCGTCGGGCTCTGGGCGAAGAACGGATCGTAGAGGTGGCCGTGCTCGATGCGGATGCGCCGATCCCCGGAGCGGAGGTTGAGGAACGGCGAGAGGCGACACAGCGACCACTCCTCCAGGAAATGCTCGAGGACGATGTCATGGTTGCCGACGACGTAATAGATGTTGCGCCCATCGGCCTGCAGGGCTTTGAGCCGGTTGAGGACCGGGATGGCATCGGCGGCCAGCCGCCTGAAGCTCGTCTGGAGCATGTCGAAGCCGTCACCGTTGATGCAGACGCTGGCGCCGGAGTCTCGGACGTGGTCGAGGAACGCCACGAGCCGAGTCCGGGCGCTGGAGGCGGGATTGCCCAGATGGAGGTCGGAGACGACGACGAGATGCTCCTCGGCCGCTTCGATATTCACGCCCCGGGCTCCTACTCGTCGGGTTCGAGGGCGATGAGCCTCGCCTGGGCGGCCCGCAGGCGGGAGCTCAGGTGGTTGAGCATCTCGAGGGCGAACGTCGGGTCCCGCCGCAGGCGGAACAGCAGCCCGCCCCGGCTCAGGACGAGCAGCCGGGTCTCCCCCACGGCCCGGGCGGTGGCCTCCCGCGGGAGGGATTCGAGCAGCGACATCTCGCCGAAGAAGTCCCCCCTGTCGAGGGTGGCGAGGACGACCTCCCCGTGGTTCTTTCGTTTGCTGATCCGGACCTGCCCCGACTGCACGATGAACATGTCGTGGCCGACGTCGCCTTCCCGGACGATGCCCTCGCCGTCCGCGACGACGATTTCCGCTTCACCGGTGGCGCGGCGGCCAGCCGGCTTGGCGCGCCCGCCGGGCGGTTTCATCCGCTGCGCGTCCATCAGATCTCACCGTACGGCCGGGATCGGGCCGGTGCAACGACATGCGTAACCCGCCGAACGTGTTCTGTGATGAAACGTTACAGAGCGTGTTTGCGACATGCCCGGTGTCGAGATCGCTGTCACCAGACGACCAGACCAACTGGGGGGTTTGCGCATGAGGTCAACTCGCGTGGCACCACGCCTGCGGCGCCCGGCCGCCTCGCACCGTTGGTGGGTCGATTCAAGATCACCCAACCGGGTTGTGCACCGTAAAACGCCGAGGCAGATCCCTGATGTTGTGCTCCATGCGTGATTACCTATCTTGCTGGCCCAAGGCAAGCTTAAATGAAACCCAACCTGGAGAGTTAAGTGATCGGATCAAGTAAAGAATCGGTAGGTCGGCGCGGAATCGGCAGGCGTCGGTTCCTTACCGGGCTCGGCGTCAGCGCGGCCGGCGCGCTCACGTTGAACAATGTCGAAGCGCACGCCGAGCAAGTGGAGGGGCCAGTTCCCACATCGGCTCCGGATACCCGGTTCAGTCGGATGTTCCAGCTGCCCGCTTTTGCCGATCCGCGATCCGCAGCGGTCCGGGATGCGATGATAGACATCGGAAAACTCGGTGGGGTGATGGACGCCAAAGATCCGCTGAACGAAGGTCCAATCCGGCTGATCACCAATCCGGAACTCAGCCCGCGAAACGTCGACCAGGACGTCCGGAACATGACCGCGGGCACCACTTTCCTAGGACAATTCCTCGACCACGACATCACCTTCGATAACACCTCGCGGCTGGGCGTGGTCGCCGAACCCGCCCAGACGCCGAACACCCGTGTCCCAACGTTCGATCTCGACTCGATTTATGGTGGCGGGCCGTCGGTCACCCCGCACCTTTACGAGTCGCCGGACCGGGCCAAGCTCCGGGTCGAAAGTGGGGGGCTGTTCGAAGACCTGCCCCGAAACCGCGATCTGACCGCGATCATCGCCGACCCCCGCAATGACGACAACCTCATCGTCTGCGGTCTCCATGCGGCGTTCCTGCTGGCGCACAACCGGACGGTGGATTCGCACCGGGCGAACCGCCTGCCCGGCGATGCCTTTACTGAATGCCGGCGCACGATCACACTGCACTGGCAGTGGATCGTGGTCAACGAGTTCCTGCCGCAGGTGGTCGGTCGGGCGCTGGTGGATGACATCCTGCGTAACGGCCGGCGCTGGTATAAATTCGCCAACCCGAGCATGCCGGTGGAGTTCCAGACCGGCGCCTACCGGTTCGGCCACAGCATCGTCCGTCCCTCCTACCGGATGAACCTGCATGGAGATCCCGGCGGTAATCCCGCGACCGGCGCGCCGGCGTTTGTCGGGTTCATCTTCGACCCCGCCGGCGAGCACCAGACCGACCCGGTCGATCTGCGCGGCGGCGCACGGGCGCGGCGGCGGTTCGTCGGCTGGCAGACGTTTTTCGACTTCGGCGGCGATCAGACCCAGCACGTCCGACCGAACAAGCTGATCGACACCACCATCTCCTCACCACTGTTCCGCCTGCCGCTGGCCGCGATTCCCAGCCACGATGGACCGACCGCGCTACCGCAGCGCACCCTGCTGCGGCACCTGACCTGGTCGATGCCCTCCGGCCAGCGCATCGCCGCGTCGACTGGATCGCCGGTGCTGGGGTCAGAGCACTTCCCCGAGCTGCGGCAGTACAACCTGGGCCTGGATGCCAGCACGCCGCTGTGGTATTACATCCTGCGCGAGGCCAGCGTCTTCAACAACGGCGCGCACCTGGGCCCGGTGGGCGGCAGGATCGTCGCGGAAACCATCATCGGCCTGCTCCAGCTCGATCCGTCGTCCTACCTCAACACCGGCTTCCGGCCGTCCCTGCCCAGCCAGGCTCCTGGCACGTTCACCATCACCGACCTACTCCGCTGGGCCAAAGTCGACCCCGCCAGCCGCGGCCAGTAGCGGCGGAAGGCGACCGTGCGCAACCCAAGGTCACGACCGACCCGGTGCTCCCTGCAACGACACGGCGTCGGAGCGATCAGAACGGTTCCACGTCGGCGATCTTCCAGCTGCCGGTGACCCGTTGCGCGGTGACCCGCAGCCTCCCCGCGGCAACGAGTGGCTGGGCCTGGCCACCACGGTTGGCCTGTTGGTCGATGAACACCACCACGATCGCCCGATCGCCATCAAGCACTTTGACGGCCAACGCGGGCACGGTCGCCACCACCACGGCCTGCTGCCCAGGCGCCAGTTCCCGCACCCTCGTGAACTGATGACGGTAGTCGAGGGCGAACGGCCCGGTGATCACGGCCGCAGCAGCCCGTTCGTTGTCATCGAGCCGGGCGAAGTCATAGGAGAACACCCGTTCCACCGCATCACGTACCTGCCCGGATACCTCAGCGGTTGCGCCGACGTCGAGCAGCGCACGGTTGCTCGACGCCGCAGACGCGAGCACGCCATTGGTCTCGCCGCGCAACCATGCCGCCAGACCCAGCGCGATGACCAGGACAGCGACCAGCGCCACCCGTACCGGGCTCAACCACCGGGCGCGCGCGGCGGGCTGCACGACCTGCTCACCTGCGGGGAGATCCGCCACACCGGGAACCGGATCGTCCAACGCGATCGCCCCGAGGCGGTCCCCGCGCTGGTGGAGGTCACCGGACCGATCGGTGAGAGGCCGCCTGCCGGCGACCCGCGGCCGGCGGCGGGCCGGGCGCGGACGCTGTACCCGCACAA
>JAICHZ010000148.1 GCA_025924655.1 Pseudonocardiaceae bacterium
CACCCCGCCTCACGACGACGCAGTTGCCTCCGGCTCGGAGTTAGCACCACCTCTTCCTCCAGGGGACTTTCACCCCCAATCGATCGCCCATGCCGGGCGTACTCAAGCGGCGGCTGCCGCCGCCAGGCATCGTCGGCGTGTTCGACCGGTCACATTATGAGGACGTGCTCGTGGTCCGGGTTCATAAGCTGGTGCCCGCTGATCGGTGGTCTCGCCGCTACGACGTCATCAACCGCTTCGAGGAGAAGTTGTCCGCCTCATGCGCAATCGTGAAGTGCTTCCTGCACATTTCCAAGGAGCAACAAGCAAAGCGCCTGCTCGCCCGGCTCGACGATCCGACGAAGCACTGGAAATACGATCCCGCTGATGTAGACCAACGTGCCTATTGGGACGATTATCAGCGCGCGTATTCAGATGCACTGCAGAACTGCAATACTGAGGCCGCCCCATGGTACATCGTACCGGCCGACCACAAGTGGTATCGCAATTGGGCGATCACAAACATTCTCGCCGAGCGACTCGAGGAGATGGCGCTTGCCTGGCCAACGCCGGAAGGCTGGAACCCCACGGAGCAACGCGCGCGGTTGGCGGCCGATCCGTGACGATCGACTATCCGGCTATCTCGGCCCAGACGGTGTTGCCATCCGGTTGGACGTCGACACCCCACGCCTTGGTAAGGCTCCGTACCAGTTCAAGGCCACGACCACGGACCCGGCCCAGCGGGTCTGTTGAGCGCTTCACCGGCCCCGGGAAGCCGACCGGCGAGGCGTCCCGCACAGCGATCCGCAACCCGCGGGGACCGCGTTCCAGCGTCAGCCCAACGCCGGTGCAGGCGTGTTCCACGGCATTGGACACCAGCTCGCTGACGACGAATTCGGCGGTGTCCTCCACCCCGTCGTCGACCTGCCATTTCGGACACATCTCGCGGACCAACCGGCGGCTCATCGCCGGCGCCCCGGCGTCACAGGGCAGCTGGACCCGCATCCGCACCACTGGTGGCCGTTCATCAATCGCGGCCTCGGCCTCGAGTCTGAGGTGGTACACCGGAACCAATGCGGACACCTGGCGCGCCGCCAGCGCCTGAGCCATCGTCGGGTCGGGCCGGCACAGCGCGACCTTCGCGGACGGCCAGCCGCCGCATTGGGTCAGTACCGCGGGAAAAACCGTCACACAAGACTCTCGGGTCAGCTGGACCCCGTCGAGGTCGACGACGACCCGACCATGATCGACCAGTTGCTGCACTAGAACGCGGCGCAGATCGGCGGCGGTGCGCACGCTGAGTAACCCGCGCGGGTGGATCACCACCACCTGCCCGTGATGATGAACAGCTATGTCGAGTCTGGGATCCATAGATCCACTCCGCTCACCCGGCTACCCATAGTATTCAGGCATGTGCGCTAAGTTTACACCAACGCACAAGTAGCCCGGGGTAAACTTCTCATAAAGGTCTTTCCGGACAAACCTCATTTGCGGTCAGGCATGCCTGACGGGGCAGTTGACCGTGATTGCGCAGCGTGTACGGTCGGTTCTCGGCTGTAGTACCCGGGGGGGAAGGAGTCGATCTATGACACCAGTGATGCGCGACCAGCTTGAGGCTCTCACACCAGCACCGCCGCTCGATGCGCCCATGGTGATCGCAACCTTGAGCTGTCCTCAACCGGACACGACGGTGTGCCGGGTGACCGGCAGTCTGGATCTCGTCACAGCTCCGGCGCTGGTCGATAGGCTCATCGAAGCAGTACACGATGGCCAACCGCATGTTGTCCTCGACCTGTCCGCGGTGGCCCTGCTCGACTCGATCGGGCTGGAAGTCGTCTTCGATGCGCTCGACCAGCATGACATCGCGGGTCACCTCGCGGTCGTGGCCGATTCGCGCTCCGCGGCCATCAGCAGACACGACATCGATGCCCTAGATGAGGTCTTGGACATTCATTACGATCTGGCCAGCGCGCTGCGAGCCTGCTCGCGCGCTTCGATATCGCACGGCGGACGCCACCGCGCCACCGCCACGTACTAGGCGTAGCTGCTACGGCGCGATCCGCGACGCAAGTACCCGCCTCCGCAATCCGAGTAGTCGATTACTCGCACCGCCGCATCCGCCACACGCACACTTGTCTACATGAGCGGACTCCGAGGTGCCCGGGTGGCGGTCACGCTGCCACCTGGGTGTCCGGCGGATTCGTCATCTAGCGGTGTGTTTGCGCCCGATTCGCCATTACAGTCACCGCTGCGCCAACTCAGCCTGACCGACGAATCAAGGGATTGACATGCGTACGAACACATCGTCAGCGCAGTGGCAGCAGGGCCTCGACGCCCTCCGCGACGAGGTCCAGCGAGTGACGACCCTGCTGCGGTCCATCAGTGAGCCGGGAGCTCCCGCGGTGGGCCAGTGGAACATCGCTGAGGTCGCCATGCATCTGTCTCAGGTATGGATTGGTCTACCCAGTCTGGCAAGACAGGACCTCTCCGCCGTCCACGCGGTGTTGCCCAGCAGTGCCAGCGTGGCTGGCGGCTCCTTTATGCGGGACATCTGGGAGCTGGCCGACCTCATGACGCTCGCGGTGAACAACGACCTGGAGCGAGACCTCCGCGTCCTGGCCGACCGTATCGATGCTCGGGCGCAGGCGTACTTCAGCGAATGCGTCGACGCAGATCCCGATGCACCACGGGCATGGATGGTCGAGGGTATGACTGTCCGTCAGTCGATGTTGACCTACCATCTCCTCGACGAGACGCTCCTACATGGATACGATATCGCCCGTGCTGCCGGGCGTCCGTGGCGGATTGATCCTGCCCGGGCGTCCATGGCGCTGGGTCGGTTCATCATCCCAGTCCTGACAATGGCCGATCCGCGGACTTTTGTGAACCAGGAAAAAGCGGCCGGTATCCGGGCCACCTACGACGTCCGCGTCCGCGGCGGGGATAGCTTCCATTTCATCTTCGACGATGGGCAGCTCACCATCGCGGAACCTTCCTCGCGCAAAGTAGACTGCCATATCTCGGCCGAACCCGTAGCGTTTCTTTTGGTAGTCATGGGCCGGCAGAGCCAGTGGAGGGCGATCGCCCAGGGCAAGCTCTTGGCCTGGGGCCGCAAACCGTGGCTGGGACCACAGCTCAGGGGCTTGGTCCGCAACCCATGATCTGGATCACGCTCTCGCGCAGCAGGGTTGGGAGTGCACGTAGTAAGGAGTTGGCTTCCCTTCGTGATATTAGCCTTCCTGCTGTGCGCGCTCGAGCCAGTCGCCACTGCTGCACCACGGAAGACTAAGAAGTCTCCCGATCAGGCGCCTTGCACCGGCGGCGGGCCGACTTGACTGGACCGCTTGTTAGGCCGGCTGCGCGCGCGACCGTACCGCTCGTGAGCGGCCTGCTTGCTCACTCCCAATGACTGACCGATGTCGTTCCACGGCGCACCCCGCGTCCGAGCCAACCGCACCAGCCTGGCCCGCCACCGGTCTACCACCCGGGCGAGCGCCTCCACCGCGGTCAAGGCCTCGAGTACCGGTTCGGCCGGGCGCCGTTCGGTGCTCGTCGCGGTGGGCCGCGCGGCGTCCGGGCTGGCGTCCTGCGGGAGATACCGTCCGAAGCGCTCAGCGGCGTGCAGGGCCTCGTAGGTCTGCCATGGCAACGGCGTCGGACCTGCGGGCGGCCCCGGAGGTCG
Source organism: Pseudonocardiaceae bacterium (assembly GCA_025924655.1). Taxonomy (GTDB): domain Bacteria; phylum Actinomycetota; class Actinomycetes; order Mycobacteriales; family Pseudonocardiaceae. The sequence continues at coordinate 3,662 of JAICHZ010000148.1, forward strand.
AGCGCGGGGTGCCGTAGGAGCGGGCTCCTTTGATGGCTCATTAGCGCTCGGAAGCTTCAGATACACCCGGGTGGTGGTGCCTTGCGCGCAGGAGTGCTGCTCGACAAGGTCGGACAGATGGTTGACCAGCAGCAGGCCCCGGCCGTCTGGTCGCCTGGGGTCAGCCAGTGGGCGGTCGGCGAGCGGATCGTTGATGTGCCCGGAGTGGCGGACCTCACATACCAGGTACCCGCGCTGCGCCCAGATACGCAACGTGCCGGTCCCCGCGCCGTGCACGAGGCTGCGGGCCACCAGCTCGCCGACGATCAGCTTGAGTTCAGAGTGATCACCGCCCAAACCGAGCCGGGTGGCGTGATCGCAGGCGAACTGCCCGGCAAGCGCCTGATTAGTGGCATCGAAGGGAAACCCAGTCCCGGTCGGCGGCTCGCACAGTTGGTGGCCGTCTGGGTCGACACGTTCGGGCGCGAAGCCGCTAGTGAGCCGCTCGCCGCTGGCGTCTATCACCCATGGATGGTGGGCTTCGGCGTCGGCGAGAGTCCGAGGGCCCACCCTCTCGGCGTCATAGGGGCACAGCATGGTGACCGGACGACCCGCGAGCGCGATGCTGATCAAGGCCTCGTGCTGGGTGCAGGCCGGATACTCCTTCAGGGTGCGTCCGGTCCACTGGTGTTCGCCGATGATCCGCACCCGCCTGCGTGGATACGAATCGGCGAAGGTGCGCAGCACATTGGGGATCATCCGCCCTGGGTTACGCCCAGCTCGCGTCATATCGAGCAGGCGCACCCGGTCGGCGTCGGTGCCCAGTTCCGTGAGGATGAGCCGCAGATTGGGACCCGGGACGGCGAGCGCCACAGGTTCGCCAGCGGTCAGACCCGCGCGAACGAACGCCACCGTGCCTTCGAGATACTCCGCAGTGCCGCGGTAGAACAGTGCCGGGTGCGCGAACCCGTCATCCCGGCGCGGTGCAGGGGCGGTCATCGCCGCAACCCCTTCACCCTAAGCGTGCCCACAAAAGCAACCGAACGGCCGCGAGAACCGACGTCCAGCACCCCAACCACCTCGTCTCGACGCGACAAATAGCGGTAGCCGCCGACGAATCGACAAGCCACCCATTTACCGCGCCAAGCCCCACCACACAGAGTAGGCACTGATACGCGTTGTGACAACCTGGCGGCCACAGTCTCCCCCACACGTGAAGCACGTGGGGTGGATCCAGCCGTTGCCCTGCCGACCTTGCGACCGTGCCACACTGCCGAAAAAATCACGCAGAGCCCAGGAGGAGCCCCATGACAGCGATACAGGACTTGGTGGACCGCAACGCATCGCGCTCACACCGGGGCCCTGGCCCGCTGCCGTCCCCGCCCAGCCTGCACCTGGCGGTGGTGGCCTGTATGGATGCCCGGATCGACCCGTTCGCGCTACTCGACTTGTGCCCCGGCGAGGCGCACGTAATCCGCAATGGGGGTGGCGCCGTCACCGACGACGTGATCCGCTCCCTAGCGGTCAGCCAGCGAAAGCTGGGCACTACCGAGGTGATGTTGCTGCACCACACCAGGTGTGGGATGGCGTCGTTCACCGACGAGGAGTTCTGGTCTGAACTTCACGACGCCACCGGCCTGCGGCCCACTTGGGCGGTCGAGACCTTCCGCGACGCCGAATCCGACGTGCGGCAGTCGATCGAACGGGTGCGGCGCAGCCCCTTCCTGACGAACACGACGGCGGTGCGAGGTTTTGTCATCGACATCGACACCGGTGATCTGACCGAGGTCTTGCCATCCCAGCCGTGAACCCGACTCTGCTCATCGCCTGGTTCGACGCCCACGCGCGGCAGCTGCCGTGGCGCGAGCCTGGCACCACGCCGTGGGGCGTACTGGTCAGCGAGGTGATGCTGCAGCAGACTCCGGTGCATCGCGTTACCGGAGTCTGGTCCGAGTGGCTGGCCCGCTGGCCCGCTCCATCGAGTCTGGCCGCCGAGACGCCAGGCGCCGCTGTGCGCGCCTGGGGCAAGCTGGGCTACCCGCGGCGTGCGCTACGCCTGCATGCGGCCGCCACCACCATCGCAGCGCAGTACGACGACGTCGTCCCCGCCGATGTGCAGGCGCTGCTCGCGCTGCCCGGGATCGGCGCGTATACCGCCCGGGCGGTGGCGGCTTTCGGATACGGCCATCGCGTGCCGGTGGTGGACACCAACGTTCGCCGAGTGGTGGCCCGAGCGATGCACGGCAGGGCCGGCGCCGGAGCGCCGTCGACCTCTCGCGATCTGTCCGATCTGGATGGCATGCTGCCCGAGACCCAGGCCGCTCGCTTCTGCGCCGCGCTGATGGAGCTCGGCGCGGTGGTGTGCACGGCCGGCCAGCCCCGCTGCGCCGACTGTCCGGTGACCGGCGAGTGCGCCTGGGTACGCGCCGGTCGGCCGGCCACGACCGGCCCCGGTCGACCCTCGCAGGCGTTCGCGGGCACCGATCGTCAGGTGCGCGGGTTGCTGCTCGACGTCCTTCGAGCAGCGCCCGACCCGGTGCCGCGAGCCCGGCTGGATGCCGTCTGGCGCGACACGGCGCAGCGCGATCGGTGCCTGGGCTCGCTGCTCATCGACGGCCTGGTGGAACCGACCCCTGACGGTCGCTTCGCTTTACCTGGGGAACGCGCAGCCGCACCCAGGCGCTAGCCGTAGGCTGGTCGCATGGCAGTCGTGAAGATCAACGCAATTGAGGTGCCGGAAGGCGCAGGTCCCGAGTTGGAGCGCCGGTTCGCGGCCCGCCATGAGGCGGTGACGTCGGCTCCCGGCTTTCTGCGGTTCGAGCTGCTGCGCCCGGTCGCTGGTGACAACCGGTATTTCGTCTACAGCCGCTGGGAAAGCGAGGAACACTTCCAAGCCTGGCACAACGGCCGCACCGGCCCGGGCACGGAAGCCCACACCGGCCCCCGCGCAAATCCCGTCTCGACCGGCAGCTCTCTCCTGGAATTCGAAGTAGTCCAATCCGCCGATCCCGGTAACCCCTGATCCCCGCGCTCGATCCCCGCGATCGCCATTCGGAGCCGAATGGCGATCTGGACAGACCCTGCGACCGCCTTTCGGAGCCGAATAGCGATCTGGACACGAGAAAGAGCGGGCAGGGCACGTGAAGGGGGCCCGATCCGGTATGGATCGGGCCCCCTTCACAAACAGGATTACTCAGCGCTGGGTGCGCTGTCCAGGTCCACTAGAGGCGCATCGGGTACCCGCAACGCTTTGGCCGCGCCGCGGAATACGAATCGAGCATTCTCACCCGAGCCCTCACCGTCCCAGTTCTCGGTGTCGACGAGGACGATCTGCCCGGGCTCGACCTCGCCGAACAGAATCTTCTCCGACAGCTGGTCCTCGATCTCGCGCTGAATGGTCCGGCGCAACGGCCGGGCTCCCAGCACGGGGTCGAATCCTCGCTTGGCCAACAATTTCTTGGCCATCGTGGTGAGTTCCAGCTCCATGTCCTTGTTCCGCAGCTGAACCTCTACCCGAGCGATCATCAGGTCTACCATCGTGATGATCTCTTCCTCGGTGAGCTGATGGAAGACAATGGTGTCGTCAATCCGGTTGAGGAACTCCGGACGGAAGTGCTTCTTGACCTCGTCGTTGACCTTGCTCTTCATCCGCTCGTAGTTCGAGGTCTCGTCATTGCTCGCCGAGAAGCCTAGGCCCACTGCCTTGGAGATGTCCGACGTGCCGAGGTTGGTGGTGAAGATGATCACGGTGTTCTTGAAGTCCACCGTGCGGCCCTGGCCGTCGGTCAGCCGACCGTCCTCCAACACCTGCAACAGCGTGTTGTACACCTCCTGGTGTGCCTTTTCGATCTCATCGAAGAGCACTACCGAGAATGGCTTGCGGCGGACCTTCTCGGTGAGCTGGCCGCCTTCCTCATAACCCACGTATCCAGGAGGAGCGCCGACGAGCCGGGATGCGGTGTACCGGTCGTGGAACTCGCCCATGTCGATCTGGATGAGCGCGTTGTCATCGCCGAACAGGAACTGCGCCAGCGCCTTGGACAGCTCGGTCTTTCCCACCCCGGAAGGACCGGCGAAGATGAACGAACCGGAGGGGCGCCGGGGGTCCTTCAGACCCGCACGGGTCCGCCGGATCGCCTTGGACACGGCCTTGACCGCCTCGTGCTGGCCGATGATCCGCTTGTGCAGCTCATCCTCCATGCGCAGCAGCCTGGTGGTCTCCTGCTCGGTGAGCTTGAACACCGGGATCCCGGTCCAGTTGGCCAGCACCTCGGCAATCTGCTCGTCATCGACCTCGGCGACGACGTCGAGGTCACCAGCTTTCCACTGCTTCTCCCGCTCGGTCTTCTTGATCAGTAGCTGCTTCTCGGAGTCCCGCAGCTTCGCCGCCCGCTCGAAGTCCTGAGCGTCGATGGCTGATTCCTTGTCCCGGCGCACTGCGGCGATCTTCTCGTCGAAGTCGCGTAGGTCCGGAGGTGCGGTCATCCGGCGGATCCGCATCCGCGCGCCCGCCTCGTCGATCAGGTCGATCGCCTTGTCCGGCAGGAACCGGTCGTTGATGTAGCGATCGGCCAGGGTGGCCGCCGACACCAGTGCGCTGTCGGTGATGGACACCCGGTGGTGTGCCTCGTAACGGTCCCGCAGGCCCTTGAGGATCTCGATGGTGTGATCGATGCCCGGCTCGTTGACCTGAATGGGCTGGAACCGGCGCTCCAGGGCGGGGTCCTTCTCGACGTACTTGCGGTACTCGTCGAGCGTGGTGGCACCGATGGTCTGTAGCTCGCCACGGGCCAGCATCGGCTTGAGGATCGACGCGGCGTCGATCGCGCCCTCGGCGGCACCGGCACCGACGAGGGTGTGGATCTCGTCGATGAACATGATGATGTCGCCGCGGGTGCGGATCTCCTTGAGCACCTTCTTCAGGCGCTCCTCGAAGTCACCGCGGTAGCGGCTGCCGGCGACCAGCGAGCCGAGGTCGAGCGTGTAGAGCTGCTTGTCCTTGAGCGTCTCCGGCACCTCGCCCTTGACGATCGCCTGCGCCAGCCCCTCGACGACGGCGGTCTTGCCGACGCCGGGCTCGCCGATGAGCACCGGGTTGTTC
>JAICHZ010000149.1 GCA_025924655.1 Pseudonocardiaceae bacterium
AGCTGTCGTGATCGCCGGAACTGTGTGATGGCCGTGCGATCCTGCACGGTCAGCGCTCACTGTCGGCGATCTTGAGAACGCGGCCAAGGCGGCATCCGGCGGCGTCTGATGCGCGACGGGGCCCCGCACTGGGAACGCTGGTGTCGCTGATCGATCGCCGATTGACGGGGTCGGATGGGAAGACTCGGTGTTGGTACTCAGTGTCGGTAAGCTCCGTAGAATATTGCCGCCCATTAAGCGTTGAAAGCGACTCACCGCTAGGTAGTGTACCCGGGATTTACGTGCGCCTACTAATTGCCGTGTGGTCTTACTTCTCGGCAGGGTATGTGATGCCGAATCGGAAATGACACCGATGAGGGTTGTCCGTGCCCGCGGCCCAGCGGGCACATCCTAGGAGGACTTGATGTCTGACGCATTGAGCTTTGTGCAGATGGACGGGGAGCACGTGGAGCTGTTGCCGGCGCGTACCGTCCTGTCATTGTTCTGTGGGATCACCGGCATTGCCCGCACCAACGGCGCTGACGGCAAGCCCGGCACTCCCGGCCACCCCGGTGCTTCCGAGCCCGGCAGTAACGGCGGCGCGAGCTCCGGCGGGGCCCCAACTCACACCAGCAACATGATTCCGGTCGATGACGACCAGTGGAACACGCTCACCAGCGCAGCTGGTGGCTCCGGTGGCTCTGGTGGTCCCGGTGGCACCGGTGACGCCGGTACTGGTGGTGCTGGCTGAGTCGGGCCGAATCGCAATGCCGCCGGCGAGGCGTCGGCCAGCGCCGTGGGCAGCTGACTCGAGGGTGATCAGCTGCCTAGCTGGGAGTGTTGTTATCCACGTGGGATCCCGGCCGGGATGAGCCGTCGACCTCCACGGTGGGGCGATCACGGGTGGTGGTGTTGCCGATCACGGTGCAACCCGTCGAGCCCTGGCTGATCAACACTGCCCGGGTCAAGTTCGGGCCGGAGAAGGTGTTCTGACGCACCACGACGTTGGGCCAGTGCCGGATGTTGACCGCCTGCGCGCCGTTGTTCGCGCACTGGTTTCCCACGAACGTGATCGACGGCACCCCGTCCGGGGCGGCGCGGTTGCCGTCCTGGTCACCGGTGGCGATCAGGCACTGCGCGTCGACGTTGCGGCAGGTGTTGCCCGAGATCACCACATCGAAGGTAGGCGGTTTGCTGTTGTCGAGGGTTTGGAAACAGTCCGGGTGCGGCGGACTGCGATAACCCTCCGCGGAGATGTCGGAGATGGTGTTGTCGGTGATCCGATGCCCGCTGCCGAAAAACCGCATGCCGTCCGCGTCGCCCCCGTGCCGGGACACCACCGTGTCGCTGATGGTGTTGGCGTGCACGGTGATGCGCTGCCCGGTGATGTTGATACCGTTGCTGGCGACATGAGTCATGGTGTTGGACTCAATCGTCGAGTCGGTGCAGGGATCGCAGGTGATCCCGCCCTGTTCGGTGTCGTGGACGGTGTTGTTCCGCGCGGTGATCCCGGCGCCCTCCAGCAGCACCCCACCGCCGCCCGCGACGGTGAAACCCTGCAGGACGACGTGATCGGCCTTGATCTGCACCTCCTGCACGGTGGCCCCATCGGCGGCGAGGGTGATCGGCGCGTCGGCGGTCCCCGATCGGGTCATCACCAGGTCTGTGTCACCGAGGTCACCACCAGAAAAGCACACCGTGTCTCCCGCAGCGGCGGCGTCCAGAGCTGCTGGCACGTCATCGGCCCGGGTGATGGTGTGCGTGCAGCTACCTGGCAGAGCTTCGTGGCCCTGGGCCCCCGGCGGTCCATGCCCCGAGGGTCCCGAGGACGAGGTGCACCCGGCGACGACGAGTACCAGGCCCAGCAGCGGGATCAACCAACCCGGCACCGTCCCGGACGCCCATCTCACGGCAGCGACGACGCGGGCAGTCCACCAGGAGACGTCCCCGCCCTGGGGTTCCGACGGGGGGATGAGTCGGTGAGTCATGAAACTGACACTACGGGCACCTCCGGTGGCACCTCGGACACGGCGTGAGACTGCTTCGGCACGCTCGCCGAAACGGCTTGTAACGCTCACAGCGCGGATCGCGATGACATGAGTAGCCCCTGTGACGCTGTTGGACCCCCGACCTGGCGGCCTCACCGGGGCTTTTCCCTGTCCTACATCCTTCTGCGCTGCCGATTCGGGTCGAACTTGGCAAGCTGTCATCCAGCACCCAAGGAGGCCAGATGGCCATCTCAGCCCTGGACCAGCGGACCACCGCCAAGGTGATCCTGATTTCGGTGGTCGCCGCTGTCGGCGGTTTCCTCTTCGGCTTCGACACCGCGGTGATCAACGGCGCGGTGAACTCCATCCAGGGAGCATTCCAGCTCAGTGCTGCCCTCACGGGCTTCGCGGTGTCCTGTGCGCTGATCGGTTCCGCCCTGGGCGCGTGGTATGCCGGCCGCGTCGCTGACCACGTGGGTCGGGTACGGGCCATGGTCGTCGCCGCGGTGCTGTTCGCGGTCAGCGCGGTCGGGGCTGGGCTGGCCTTCTCGGTGTGGTCGCTGATCGCCTGGCGGTTCATCGGCGGCCTCGGCGTCGGGATGGCATCGGTCATCGCTCCGGCCTACATCGCCGAGGTCGCGCCCTCGCACATCCGCGGTCGCCTCGGCTCGCTGCAGCAGCTGGCCATCGTCTCCGGCATCTTCGTCGCGTTGCTGTCTGATGCGTTCCTGGCGAACGTCGCCGGTGGGGCGAGCCAGCCGCTCTGGTTCGGGCTGTCAGCGTGGCGGTGGATGTTCCTCGCCGGGCTCGTCCCCGCCCTGGCCTACGCCGTGCTGGCATTTCAGATCCCGGAATCGCCTCGATACTTGGTGGCCAAGGGAGACCTCGTCCGTGCCGGTGAGGTGCTGCGCGAGGTGTTGGGCGCCCGGAGTCTCGAAGCCGTGCAACGCAAGGTGGCCGACATCGCGGCCAGCCTGCGACGCGAGAGCCAACGCGCAGCGAGACTGTCCGACCTTCGGGGTCCCCGGCGGGGATTGCTCCCCATTGTGTGGGTGGGGATCCTGCTATCGATCTTTCAACAGTTCGTTGGCATCAATGTGATCTTCTACTATTCGACCACCCTGTGGCGGTCGGTTGGATTCAGCGAGTCGGACTCGCTCACGATCACCGTCATCACGTCGGTGACCAACGTCCTGGTCACGCTGATCGCCATTGCCATCGTCGACAAGGTCGGTCGCAAACCGATGCTGCTCGGCGGATCACTGGGCATGGCGGTGACTCTCGGAACGATGGCGGTATGTTTTTCGCAGGCGATCGGGAGCGGTAAGGACGTCAGCCTGCCGCATCCGTGGGGGACGATCGCGCTGATCGCCGCCAACCTTTACGTCGTATCATTCGGCACGACCTGGGGTCCCGTTGTGTGGGTGCTGCTCGGCGAGATGTTCCCCAACTGGATCCGGGCGGTCGCGCTCGCGGTGGCTGCCGCCGCGCAGTGGCTGGCCAACTTCGCCATCACCACGACGTTCCCGGTGCTGTCGAATGCCGGCTTGTCGTTCGCCTACGGGCTGTACGCGGTCTTCGCCGCGCTATCTTTCGGGTTTGTACTCAAGGCCGTCAAGGAGACCAAGGGCCGCGAACTGGAAGACATGACGGGTTAATGGACATGACGCAGCGGTGGCCTTAGTCCACCGAGGACCTTGCAGGCCACCGCCGCACGCCCTACCAGCTAGTACTTGAGTTCAAAGAGGCCGGCCAGCCCACTGCCTCCATTAGCACGACTCCCGATGATCGCCGCGAGCCCAGTGCGCTGCAAGCGGGGGTCGGTCACTGCCTCGCTGCCTTCACCGGGCTCGATGTAACCGAAGTAGCAGTCGTTGTCGCAGGTGTCAGGACGTCGTAAGCTGCCGTCACCCATTGTGAAGATATCCGAAATCCTCATAACGCTCCTTTTCGCTTCAGCCGATGGGCAAGTTATGCAGGCCAACAGAACTCAAGCGACCCAGGGAGGTTGTACGACGATGCGCTGCCCGTGAGATTATGCGGAGATGATGTGCACGCCTGGGACCGTCTTGCGAGACGATGCCCCAATCGTCGACGCAGTCCAGCGTTAGCGAAGTCTTCCCCCATGTCACAACAACAGCATGTCAATCCGCCGTATCCGGCAGCCCCCAGGTGACCCGAGCTGGCCTCCTTACTCTCCGTGGTCACGCAGTTACGAAGTTAGGGCATGCGGAGAGTCAGTGCAACAACAACTTTGGGTACACGAGTGGTCACGTTGAGTGACGAAGAGGCTCAGATGACGAGTACGGCGCGGAAGTCGTTGACGTTGGTCAGGGTAGGGCCGGTCACCACCTGATCACCGAGCGTGGCGAAGAAACCGTGCCCGTCATTGTCGGCCAGCGCCGCTGCGGCATCCACTCTGAGCTGCTTGCTTCGGCGCAAGGTGTGAGGTCCGATCAGGGCCCCGGCCACCTCTTCTGACCCGTCCACGCCGTCGGTGTCGCAGGCGATGGCGTGGACGTCCTCGGCTCCGCGCAGGGCCAGGGCCAGGGACAGCAGCAGTTCGACATTGCGGCCGCCGCGGCCGGTGCCGCGCACGGTCACGGTGGTTTCCCCGCCGGAGAGCAGCACACACGGCGGCGGCGCCGGCTGGCCGTGGCGGCGCACCTGGCGGGCGATGCCGGCCAGTACGATCCCGACCTCCCGAGATTCGCCCTCCAGCGAGTCGCTCAGGATCACCGGGGTGACTCCGGCCTGGCGGGCCACCGCCGCGGCGGCTTCCAGCGACTGCTGCGGGGCGGCGATCACGTGATTGGTCACGCGGGCCAGCCTCGGGTCGTCGGGCCCGGGACAGCCCGGTGTCGTCGCCAAGTGTTCCCGCACTGCCGGTGGCACCGGCACGTTGCAGGCCGCCAGCACCGCCAGTGCCTGCGCAGGAGTTGACGGCTCCGCCACGGTGGGCCCGGAGGCGATGATGGCGGGGTCGTCGCCGGGCACGTCGGAGATCAGCAAACCCACGGTGGCAGCCGGGAATGCCGCCGCGGCCAACCGGCCGCCTTTGATCGCGGACAGGTGCTTGCGCACCACGTTCATCGCTGCGATCGACGCCCCGGAGCGCAGCAGCGCGGTGTTGATCGCCTGCTTGTCGGCCAGAGTGATCCCCGGCGCGGGCAGCGCCAGCAGCGCCGAGCCGCCACCGGAGATCAGCGCAAGCACCAGGTCGTCGGCACCGAGGGCGGACACCATCTCCAGGATCCGGTGGGCGGCCCGTTCACCCGCAGCGTCGGGCACGGGGTGCGCCGCCTGCACGACCTGCACCCGCGAGCATGGCACCGCATGCCCGTAGCGGGTCACCACCAACCCGCTCAGCGGGCCGTCCCAGGCCTGCTCGACCGCCTGCGCCATCCGCGCCGACGCCTTTCCGGCGCCGACCACAACCACCCGCCCGGGCGGCCGCGCCGGCAGGAATTCCGGCACCCGCTGCAACGGGTCCGCGGCCGCCACCGCTGCGTCGAACATCGCCCGCAGCAGCGCTGCCGGATCATCCACTGGCGAGCTCGCGGAACGGGACGGGCAGGTGTCCCATCAGCCACTCTTGCCCCACGGGGAGGTGTGTGGATCCGTTGCGGATGTGCCGGAGACGGCAACTTTGGCGAGAAGTTGCCGTCTCCGGCACATCCGCACGCTGCAACAGTCCTCCACTAAACCTCACGCACAGTGACGATGTCCCAGTTTGACCGCGGCGACGGCTCACGCCACCCGGCAGGATGGCTCGCGGCCCGCTAGGAAGTCCTGCAGGTTGTCCAGGACGAGCATGCCCATGGCGGTGCGGGTTTCCAGAGTCGCACTGCCCAGGTGGGGCAGCAGCACGGCGCTGTCCAGCTCGAGTAGATCCTGCGGGATCTCAGGTTCGCCCTCGTAGACGTCGAGTCCGGCGCCGGCGATCGTCCCGGACCGCAGCGCCTCGATCAGCGCGGTCTGGTCGATGACGTCGCCGCGGGCGCTGTTGACCAGGAATGCGCTGGGTTTCATCCGGGCCAGCGCCGCGGCGTCGATGAGGTGGGTGTTCTCGGCGCCGCCGGGCATGTGCAGGGAGACGAAGTCGGCGACGGCCAGCACCTCGTCGAGGGTGCCGACCCGGCGGGCGCCGGGGATCCCGTGGTCGGGCTCGAAGTCGGCCGGGTCGTAGAAGACCACCGGCATCCCGAAGCCGAAGTGCCCGCGGCGGGCCACCGCCACCCCGATCCGGCCCATGCCCACGATGCCCAGCGTCTTGCCGGTGACGTCGGCGCCCATCATGTGGGTCGGTCGCCACCCGGTCCAGCGCCCGGCACGGACCTCGCGTTCCCCCTCGCCGGCGCGGCGCGCGACCATCAGCAGCAGAGTCATCGCGGTGTCCGCGGTGGTGTCGGTGAGCACTCCCGGGGTGTTGGTGACGACGATCCCCGCCTTGGCCGCGGCGGCGGTGTCGATGTGGTTGTAGCCGACGCCGAAGTTGCCGAGAAACTTCGTCCGCAGTTCCCCCTCGAATAGCTCAGCGGGCAGCCGATCGGAGACGGTGGGCAGTACCACGTCGGCGTGCTCCAGCGCGGCGCGTAACCCGTCGGTCCCGAGCGGGACGTCGTCAGCGTTGAGCCACACGTGGCTGAAGCGCCGCGTCAGCTCGTCCTCGACCGGTGCCGGCCAGCGTCGGGTGACAGTGATGACGGGGTCATCCACGGCGATCCTCCAGCAGGTTGGTTGCACTCACGAGCAGACGTGCTCGGAGAGCACCCGCGCCACAGTCTCCCCAATGCAAGACGGATCAGCCGCCACCGTGATGCCAGCCGCGGCCAAAATCTCGACCTTCTCCTGAGCGGATTCCCCCACGGCGGAGACGATCGCACCGGCGTGGCCCATCTTGCGGCCCTTGGGCGCGGACAGCCCGGCGATGTAGGCGATCACCGGTTTGGTCATGTGGTCACGGACGTAGTCGGCACCCTCGGTTTCCTGGGGACCACCGATCTCACCGACCATGACCACCGCATCGGTGTCCGGGTCCGCCTCGAACAGCTCTAGATGATCGCGGAAGGAGGACCCGTTGACCGGGTCACCGCCGATGCCGACCGAGGTGGACACGCCGATGCCCAGGGCTTTCATCTGGGAGGCGGCCTCGTAGCCCAGCGTGCCGGAGCGCCCGATCACCCCGACCCGTCCGGGAAGGTAGATGTGCCCGGGCATGATGCCCACCAGCGACTGCCCGGGTGAGATGGTGCCCGCGCAGTTGGGTCCGGTGAGCGTCATCCGCTGATGCGCCCGGTAGCGCCGCATGTAGCGCTTGACCCGCATCATGTCCTGCATCGGGATGCCATCAGTGATGCAGACGCAGAACCGGATCCCGGCGTCAGCGGCCTCCATGATGGAGTCGGCGGCGAACGGCGGCGGCACGAACACGATCGACGTGTTCGCCCCGGTCTCGGCCACGGCATCTTTCATGGTGTTGAACACCGGACGATCCAGCACCTGCTCGCCACCCTTGCCAGGAGTGACGCCGGCGACCACGTTGGTGCCGTAGTCGATCATCTCCTCGGTGTGGAAGCGCCCGATGCGCCCGGTGATGCCTTGCACCACCACGCGGGTGTGCTCGTCGATCAGGATCGCCATGACCTTCCCAAGAACCTCTCTAGGCGCTGGCACCGACGGTGCCCAGGACTGCGACGGCCTTGCGGGCCGCATCGGCCAAGCTGTCCGCGGCGATGATGGGCAGTCCGGAGTCTCGCAAGATTTGATGGCCGAGGTCGACGTGCGTGCCGGCCAACCGCACCACTACCGGGATCTTGACGTCGAGCTCCTTGAACGCCGCCACGATGCCCTCGGCAACCCAGTCGCAGCGGTTGATGCCGGCGAAGATGTTGATCAGCATCGCCTTGACCTTGGGATCGTGCAGCACCGCGCGAAACGCCTTGAGAACCCGCTCTGGTGACGCGCCGCCGCCGATGTCCAGGAAGTTCGCCGGTTCTCCACCCGCGACTTTGATCATGTCCATGGTCGCCATGGCCAGGCCCGCGCCGTTGATCATGCAGCCGATGTCGCCGTCGAGGCCGACGTAGGCCAGCCCACGGTCCGCGGCGTGGCTTTCCCGGGCGTCTTCCTGGCTGCGGTCCCGTAGCTCGGAGATGTCGAGGTGGCGAAACAGCGCGTTGTCGTCGAAGGACATCTTGGCGTCCAGCGCGACGATGCTGGACTTGGTCGTCACCGCCAGTGGGTTGATCTCCAGCAGGGTGGCGTCGCGGTCTCGAAACGCCCGGTAGGCGCGGCGGAATATCCGGCTTGCCTCGGCGAGCAGCGCCGGTGGCAGGCCCAGCGCGAAGGCGATCTCCCGCGCCTGAAACTCGAGGAATCCGGCCGCGGGGTCAATCGTCGTGCGCACCAACGCTTCGGGCTTGGTGGCCGCCAGCTCCTCGATGTCCATGCCGCCCTCGGCGGAGGCGATGATGCACACCCGCTCGATGCGGCGGTCCAGCGTGATGCAGAAGTACAACTCGCGGGCGATGTCGGTGGCCTCCTCGACGTACACCCGGTAGATCAGCTTGCCGCGCGGCCCGGACTGCTTGGTGACCAATCGCCGGCCGAACATGCTGTTCGCGACGTCTTGGACGTCACGGTCGGAATGGCACACCTTCACCCCGCCGGCTTCACCGCGGCCGCCGGAGTGAATCTGCGCCTTGAC
>JAICHZ010000150.1 GCA_025924655.1 Pseudonocardiaceae bacterium
AGCAACGGCGTACCGTGAGGTGGTTTGCCAGATTTCCTCCCGAGCGGAGGTGCGCTATGACCGTCACCATCATCGCGGCGCTGATCGCGATCGTGGCCATCGCGTCGATGTGGTTACTGTCCGGTGCACGGGTGGTCAGCCAGTTCGAGCGCGGTGTGGTGTTCCGGTTCGGTCGGGTGACCAGCACACCCCGGCAACCTGGGCTGACCTGGATCACCCCGGGGGTGGAGAAACTCCGCAAGGTCAACATGCAGATCGTCACCATGCCGGTGCCCGCCCAGGACGGCATCACCCGCGACAACGTCTCAGTGCGGGTCGACGCGGTGGTGTACTTCCGGGTGATCGACCCGATCAAGGTCATCGTCGACGTGCAGGACTACCTCCAAGCCGTCTCGCAGGTCGCGCAGACCTCGTTGCGCTCGATCATCGGCAAGAGCGACCTGGACGATCTGCTGTCCAACCGTGAGCGGCTCAACGAGGGGCTGGAGTTGTTGATCGACAGTCCCGCACTGGGCTGGGGCGTGCAGATCGATCGGGTGGAGATCAAGGACGTCGCGCTGCCGGAGTCGATGAAACGGTCGATGTCGCGCCAGGCCGAAGCCGAGCGGGAGCGGCGAGCGCGGGTGATCAGCGCCGAGGGAGAGCTGCAAGCGTCGGAAAAGCTGGCCCAAGCCGCCGCTGCGATGGCGGATACCCCGGCGGCGTTGCAGCTGCGTCTGCTGGAGACCGTCGTGCAGGTCGCCTCGGAGAAGAACTCCACCCTGGTGCTGCCCTTCCCGGTAGAGCTCCTGCGCTTCCTCGACGCCGCCACCCCCCGCCCCGAGCCGCATTCAGCGGGCTCAGCGGGGCTACCAGCACCCGAATAACCCCGCTGAGCCCGCTGAATGCGGCAGGGGTGGACCCCGTTAGGAATGCGTCAAGATCGGTGCCGGCGGGTTGCGGGGGTGCGAGGCTCGGTGGCGTGAGCCTGGTGCTGAAGAGGTTGCTCGTCGGGCGGCCGATGCGCAGTGCCCGGCTGGGCGAGACGTTGCTGCCTACCTGGCTGGCCCTGCCGGTGTTCTGCAGCGACCCGATCTCCTCGGTGGCGTACGCGACCGAGCAGATCGTCCTGGTACTGGCAGCCGGCGGCCTCGCCGCCTTGACCCAGACACCGTGGGTGGGGCTCGCCGTGGTGGTGTTGCTGGTGGTGGTCGTGGCGTCCTACCGGCAGACCTGCTTCGCCTACCCGAACGGCGGCGGGGCGTTCGTGGTGAGCAGGGACAACCTCGGTGAGACCGCAGCGCTGGTGGCGGCCAGCGCGTTGCTGGTGGACTACGTCATGACGGTCGCGGTATCGGTGGTATCCGGCGTGGTGGCGATCACCTCGGCGCTGCCGCGGTTAGCGCCGCACGCGGTGGCGCTGTCGGTCGGGTTCGTCGTGGTGCTCGCGCTGGCGAACCTGCGCGGTACCAAGGAGTCCGGTCGGGCGTTCGCGGTGCCGACCTACACGTTCATCGGCTTGACGATGTTGATGTTCGCGGTGGCAGCGGTCAAGGGCTGGGGTGGCACCTTGGCGTTGACCCAGACGGCCCGGCAGCCGCTGCCGGCGACAATCCACCTCGGCGGGATGTTCACCGTGATCCTGCTGGTGCGGGCCTTCGCATCGGGCTGTACCGCGCTGACCGGAGTGGAGGCGATCAGCAACGGGGTGCCGGCCTTCCGCAAACCCAAAAGCCGTAATGCGGCGCTGACCCTGACCCTGATGGGCGTCATCGCGGTGGTGCTCTTCGCCGGGATCACCCTGCTGGCAGTACGGCTGCAAGCGCGCGCACAGCCGGACGGGAATCCGTCGGTGATCTCGCAGATCGCCACCTCGGTGTTCGGCGCCGGCTCGGCGCTGTTCTACCTGTTCCAGGCCGCGACCGCCGGTATCCTGATCCTTGCCGCGAACACCGCATTCAACGGCTTCCCAGTGCTGGCCTCGATCCTCGGCCGGGACCGCTACCTACCTCGGCAGCTGCACAACCGTGGGGACCGGCTGGTGTTCTCCAACGGGATCCTGCTGCTCGCCGGGGTGGCCGTCGCCTTGATCGTCGGATTCGACGCGAACATCGACAAACTGATCCAGCTGTACATCATCGGTGTGTTCACCAGCTTCACGCTCAGCCAGGTAGGGATGGTGCGGCACTGGACGCGGGAGTTGGCCGGCGAGAGGCAGCCCCGGCGGCGCCGGTCGATCCGCTGCTCCCAGGCGATCAATCTGGTGGGTGCGGTCTCCACCACCGTGGTGCTGGTCGTGGTGTTCGCTACCAAGGTCGTCCACGGTGCGTGGCTGGCGGTCACCGCGATGATCCTGTTGTTCTTCGTGATGCGCGGGATCAACCGGTATTACGCCCGGGTGAGCCGCGAGATCAGCGCTGACGATGTGGAACCCACGCTGCCCGCCCGGGTGCACGCGATCGTGCTGGTCTCGCGGCTGCACCGGCCGGCGCTGCGGGCGTTGGCGCTGGCCCGGGCGACCCGGCCCGACGTGCTCGAAGCGGTGACCATGGAGTTGGACGCCGCCGATACCCGGGAGCTGGTCGCCGAGTGGGAGCGGCGCGATCTGCCGGTGCCCCTGAAGGTGCTGGCCGCCCCGTACCGCGACCTGGCCCGACCGCTGGTCGACTACGTCCGGGAACTGCGCTGCCATGGACCGCGCTCGGTCATCACCGTTTTCATCCCGGAATATGTCACTACCCGGTGGTGGCAGAACCTGCTGCACAACCAGAGTGCACTGAGGTTGAAGGGGCGGTTGCTGTTCACCCCCGGCGTTGTGGTGGTCAATGTGCCTTACCACCTGGGCGTCGCAGATCAGGGCTGGCTCGGTGCGGCTGTTCCGGAGCGAGTCGGGACAACAATGGGTTGATGGCTACCCGGGTGATGGCAACCGCGAGAGGACGGCTTTCGCGCCGCCGCAAGCTGCTGGGTTGGCTGTTCGGGCTGGCGTTGCCCGCGTTGGCAACCTTGATCTCGGTCGCCGGCCGGGGATTGCTCGGGTTGCCCACCGACGTGATGCTGTTCGTCTTGGCGGTGGTCGTGGTCGCGCTGATCGGCGGGCTGGGCCCCGCGCTGCTGGCCGCCGTCGCGTCCGGGCTGCTGCTCAACTTCTTCCTCACGCCGCCGCTGTACACCTTCACGATCGCCGACAACGAGAACGTGATCACGCTCGCGGTCATGGTGTTGGTTGCGGTGATGGTGGCGCTGGTGGTCAACCAGGCGGTCCGACGCGGCGAGCAGGCTTCCCGGGCCAGGGCGCAGGCCAACCTGCTCAGTGAGTTCGCCGCAGCGCTGCTCACCACCCAGGACCCGCTCCCGCTGCTGCTGAACAAGGTCCGGCAGTCCTTCGGAGCCACCTCGGTGGCGCTGCTTGAGCGCCAGCGCAGCGGCTGGCAGCGGGTGGCCAGCGCCGGATCCGATCCGGTTGCGACACCACAAGACGCCGACACCGACGTCGCGATCGACGCTGACGTTCATCTCTCGCTCAGTGGTCGAACCCTGGCCGCCGGTGACCGGCGCGTGCTGCACGCGGTGGCGGGCCAAGCGCTGCTCGCGCTGCGGGCCCAGCGGATGGCGGGTCAGGCGCGCGACGCGCAGCGCCGCGCCGAAGCCACCGAGCTGCGCAGCGCGCTGCTCTCCGCCGTCGGCCATGACCTTCGCACCCCGCTGACGTCGATCAAAGCCGCGGTGAGCAGTTTGCGCGATCCGGAGTTGGAACTGTCGCACGCAGACACCACTGAGTTGCTGGCTACGGTCGAGGAGTCCGCGGACCGCCTGCAGGGGCTGGTCGACAACCTGCTCGACTCCGCCCGGCTGGCCACCGGAGCGGTGCTGCCGCAGCTGACCGCGGTGGGCTACGACGAGGTCGTCGCCCGCGCCCTGTCGACCGTGGACGGTGGGCACCTCGTCGCCACCGACGTCGACGACACGCTGGCGGCGGTGCTCGCTGATCCGGGACTGCTCGAACGGGTGGTGGCCAACCTCATCGACAACGCGCTGCGGCACGGTCACGGTGCCTCGGTGCTGATCCGGGCCGCGGTGCACGGCGAGGAGGCAGAGCTGGCGGTCAGCGACCGCGGGCCTGGACTGCCGGCTGAGGCACTCGAGTCGTTGTTCGCCCCGTTTCAGCGACTCGGCGATCGAGCGTCGCGGCCCGGGGTGGGTCTGGGCCTGGCGGTGGCCCGCGGCTTCACCGAAGCGATGGGCGGCCGCATCCGCGCCGAGCCGACACCCGGTGGTGGCTTGACCATGACGATCACCCTGGCGCTGGCACCGGCTGCCTCGATAACGGTGCCCGAGCTCGCCACCCGAACGTGCGAGCCGTGATGACGACCCGGGTCCTGGTGGTCGACGATGACGCGCACATCCTGCGCGCCATCCGCATTCACCTCAGCGCCTGCGGCTACGCCGTGCGCACCGCGCAGACCGGCCGGGCAGCGCTGCGAGCCGGCGCCGCCGAACATCCCGACCTGGTACTTCTCGACCTGGGCCTACCCGATCTCGACGGCACCGCGGTCATCGCAGAGCTCCGTAGCTGGTCCACCGTGCCGATCATCGTGCTCTCCGCCCGCACCGATGGCACCGACAAGATCAACGCGCTGGACACCGGGGCCGACGACTACCTGACCAAGCCGTTCAGCATGCCTGAGCTGCTCGCTCGGATGCGCGCCGCTGTGCGCAGGTCCGCCGCACCGACTGATCGGGATACGGTCGTCGCGACCACCGATTTCAGCATCGACCTGGCGGCGAAGAAAGTGCTCAGCCGCTCCGGTGAACAGGTGCACCTGACGCCCACCGAATGGGCCATCCTGGAAATTCTGGTTCGGGACCGCGGTGCGCTTGTCTCCCAGCGTCGACTGCTCAGCGAGATATGGGGACCCGCCTACCGCACCGAAACCAACTACCTTCGGGTCTACCTGGCACAGCTGCGCCGCAAGCTGGAACCAGAACCGTCCCGCCCTCGCTATCTCATCACCGAATCCGGAATGGGCTACCGCTTTCAGGGCTGACGCCGCACCGTCCGGCGGCTCCGCCAGGGCATCCACGGGTCTACGATATGCGGTTGGGTGAACGGTGAGGAGCCCGACCAGTGACTCGTACTCCAGATCTGTCCGGCGAGGGAGAACACCTGCCCGGTCACCGCAATGGTGCCGTCGGCCCGTACACGTCGGCCCAGTTGTTCGGGCTGACCGTGCGACGTCCGGCCGTCGGGATATGTGTGGTGGCGGTGGTTGGTGAGTTGGACATACTCACCGCGTCGCTGCTCGAAGCGTGCATTCGCGAACAGCTCGCCGCCGGTCCAACGCATCTGATCTTGGATCTGGAAGCGGTGCACTTCCTGGGCGCCAGCGGGTTGAGCTGCCTGCTGCGGGCCCACGAACGTGCCCCACAGAGTCCCGGGACGCGGCTGCACGTCGCCGGCCTGGTTAACCGCGTGGTGGCGCGCTCACTGCAAGTAACCGGGTTGGTGGGAATCTTCGACAGTTACCCCTGCGTGACCGACGCCCTGGCCGCGCTGGTCGAGACAACCGAGGTGACGTTCAACACCGAACAGGTGGCCTTGCTGTCCATAACAGGGCGGCTCGACGTGGCGGGGCTGGCGCAGCTTCGGCTGCAGTTGAAGGCGCTCTTAGACACCGACACCAAGTACGTGGTGGTGAATCTCGCCGGGGTGGGCAGCTGCGACCATCGACTGTTTGATGTGCTGGCCCAGGCCCACCACGGGCTCACCAACCGCCAGGGTTGGTTGCGGCTGGTGGGGGTCGGCCCTGCGGTCCGCAATGCCCTGGATGAGGCCACGACGTCGGAGTGCCTACTTGTCTACGAGGCTGCGGAGTGGACCAGAGACCTGGCTGGCTGACGCACGAAAGCGCAAGTCTACTGACGCCACGGCGTCCGTCGGTGATTGAATCTGCCGGGTGGGCGATAAAGGCGATCTGCGTGCCCGGTCGGGCGGTCAGCGCATGAACCGTGGCCACACCGCGGGGCAGGTGACGGAGGAGGACGTCCGCTGGCTCGTTGCCCATCTGCGCGTGGTAGTCGCTACCAGCTCCGCAGTCTGGGCGGGCCGCGGAATGACTTTATTGCAGCTCACCGTGCTGCACTTCATCAGCGCGCTGTCCCCGTTGACTCTCACCGACCTGGCCCAGGTCCTCGGTACCAAACCGCCGGCCACGTCCGCGATCGTCGATCGGCTGATCAACGCGGGGCTGGTATGCCGCACGCCGGACCCGCAAGACCGTCGACGCGTCCAGTTGTCCCTCACTGCCGCCGCCGAACCGATCATCGGCGACACCAACCCGGGCACCGCCAGGCGCCTACTGACGGTGCTCAGCCGCATGAGCCCGCAGAGCCGCCGGCAGCTGATCGAGATACTTATGGATGTCGTCCGACGATCCGCAGAGTAGCGCTGGCTAACAGCACACAGACAGCACGCCGGCAAAGATCCCTTTGTATTGGAGCGGGTGACGGGAATCGAACCCGCGTCTAGAGCTTGGGAATCTCACGTGGCGCATGCATGAGGTGGAGCATCGAAGGATGAATGCGGGTGGATGCTGACATCTCGGACGGAAGGAATGTGGCGATTAAGACCCGATTAAGTTAATCGGTCACTGCCGAAGTGGGCAAGGCTTCGGCACGGTCGGCGAGTCGGCCGATTGCGGCGATGAGCGTAGGCCAAATTTCGCGAGGGCTGCGCCAGACCACCAAACCAGCGTCATCCATCTCAAAGAGTCCCAGTCGTGGACGCCGGGCTGGCTTGGCCGTGGCGTTCGCGACCGGGCTGGGCTGGGTCGCGATCACCGCTCGTTCGGTGGTGTGGCCGCGCGTTGCGCCGCCGTAGCGTCACGTATGGCGATGACTCGGTCGCCATGGGTATCACGGATCTATGGGTGCGAGGGAGCGGCGATGGCGACGGACACGGTCAAGTGGTTCAACGAGTCGGCAAGCAGCCGTCTCACAGTCCCGCCCGTTGCGGCAATGTCCTAGCTGACCTGCTTGCCGAGCAGCGTGCCGTCTCACCGGTTCCGCCGCGTGACGTGGCGGTTTGGGCACAAACTTGGTCACCAACTTGGTTCCCGCCATCGCCGCGACAGACGAACTCTTGTACTAAGGACGTCATCGATCCCGGATGCCGGCCACCGCCCTGGTGGATGTTCCACGGATTCCGACCTTCTTCCCGCGGAGCAACGCTGTCTCCAGACGAGCGGCCAGGGAGACGCCCGGCCGAAGCCGACGACTGCGGTGAGTGCACTCGGCACCGGGGTCACTCCGGGGGAGACGCCCGGTTGCGGTCTTGATCGACTCCCGTTCGCTTAGCAACGATCTTCC
Source organism: Pseudonocardiaceae bacterium (assembly GCA_025924655.1). Classification (GTDB taxonomy): domain Bacteria; phylum Actinomycetota; class Actinomycetes; order Mycobacteriales; family Pseudonocardiaceae. The sequence continues at coordinate 7,348 of JAICHZ010000150.1, forward strand.
TGAGCACTGCAAGCACGCAAGGAGACAGCAGAGGTGGCACATAACGGCACGGCTGTACGGATCAGAGGGCGGAGAAGCTCCGCTAAGGCTCTGCAACAACAAGGTGTGGGCTTTCCTGCTGACGGAGCTGATGGATACCCCGGCGGTCTCAGCATATGGAGTGGTGCGCGCGGCTCCGTTGCGGTCGTGGAAGTTGGCCGTCCCGCCACCTTTTCGCCGATGGGGATAACTTTTCTGCGCGCGTGGTCGTATCTGCATTTCGTGATTCAACAAGCCCGAAACCCCCGATGGGCCGCCGCTAGTTCTGCTGCTCATGCGCGCAATGTCCCAGCGGTTCGCTCTCGTCAGAAGTTTTGGCCCCGGTGCTCGAGTCCTGGGTGTGATCGACCGGTGCCACCGGATGCGGTGCACGATCTGTGTGGGCGGGCGGCCCCGTATGTGGCGTTGATTCGGGCACCGAGGCATGGGGGCCCGTGTTGCCCGGGGACGTGTCCGGGGTGTCGGGCGTGTTTGGATACTCCGCGGGTGAAGGCGGGGTGGTGTGTTCGGTGCGGTGTCTGTGTGGTTTGCTGCCGGGGTCACGGTGTGTTGGCTTTGCCTACGATCCGTGGGTTACCTCAACCACCTGCAAACCCGCGACGGCATGGCCATCGCCAAGCGAAAAGCAAACTGCGCGGCAGACAGTCCACACTACCGACTTAGCGCAGCACTCCATCCTCCGCCGCTACGCCATAGACGAGGTATCCCTAGCCGATCTGGCCAAGGCGTACAACGACGGCCGCTCCACCATCCACCACGACCTGGCCCAGCTGAAGCCGACCAGTCGTTGCATCGCCCTGCCCCGCTTGGCTCGACTGGCACCGGGTCCGTGGGCCGACCACCACCCTGCCGTCAGCAGCGCCGCGGGTCAGAGGGTAGGACCGGGCGGCTACATCACTGTTGATCACAGTTGCTTGCCGGGTGTACGGTGCGCAGCCACAAGGTCATTTACCTTGCTGTGCAATGTGCATGTGAAGCTAGGGATGCTGCTTTCATCTACCACCTGAGTGAGAGGAGAGAGTTGCTGTGCCATTGTCGGGGGCTATGGTGTCGGTGCCGAACATCCGAAGGCGGCGTCTTGGAGCGGCGCTGCGGCGGCTTCGCGAGGGCAGCGGCATGAGTTTGGAGGCTGTTGCCAAGGAGTTGGGCTGGTCGACCAGCAAGATCAGTCGCATCGAACTAGCG
>JAICHZ010000151.1 GCA_025924655.1 Pseudonocardiaceae bacterium
AACGCTACACGCAGAACGTCGCTGTAAAGCCCCCCAGCTCTAGACACGGGATCGATTCCCAACACCCGCACTGTGCAAGGGTGGCGTCAGCGGTTACCGCACGCGATCGCCAGGGATCGAGCGGCGATGCCGGACCCCGTCGGCGGAGCCACGCAAAGCCGTCGGGGTTACCGGAGTTCCCACGGTGTCGGCCACGGCGGTGAGTCCTACGGCCACCCACCCTCAAGATCAGCTCGGCTGTGTCACTGATCAATTGAAAGCGATTCGTGACTCATCATCGGGCACAGACAGTCTCAACCGACCGGAGATGGCCTTCTATGAATATTTCCTTTTGTCGACCGGTGGTACTCCAAGGGTGTGGTGAATAAAACAACTCCCGCCGTTGGCGTACGGACCTGATCCAGGGTAACGTTTCAGTGACCGATTACTCACCGTACGCCCGGCGTCATAGCCCGCGTCGTTGTCGGCCTAACCATGACACCGGTCGTCGTTCATGCCGGGACGGGAACGCCGGGCATGACCTCGGTTCGCGCCATCACCTCAGGTCACGACGATGCGCACAGCTGGGCTGCCCATGATTGTTTGGCACGCCTGAGGCTGAAGCCGAGTAGTTCCGCCAGGGGCGATGTTGACGGCGCGTGGTGGCCACGGTCGACAAAAATCCGACATCGAACTCGTCCCGCTGACTGGGGACCGTCGGAGCTCAGCGAGCACCACCGGTCCGTCGGATCGCGCTGAACCTGCCTGACCAGGACAGCGGTCCTTGAATCCCGGCACGTCAGCGACGGAAAACCGCCGTGGACTGGGGTCACATCGGGGATGTGCGCATGATCCGAACCGTCGACATTAATGATCAACGAATGGATGTGTCCCATCGACACCACGCCACCCCCCGCTCCTCTGACACGGACTACGGCTGCCGACGGCCAAGAGCCTGACATCACCGCTGCTGATAGCCACGCCCCTGGGCCCGTGTGCCCTCCGGGAGCCGAGGCAGTCCCTAACGACGCAAACGGCGTCGCGGACCACCGGGGCCACGACCGGGCCTCCGGTAACCAACCCAGCGACATTGTCGGCCGCCGACGCGTGGTTCTCCTGCCGCACGGTCCCGACCGAACAGATCGATCTGTCCTATCCCGGATCGCGCACCAGCTGCTCGACGAACAAACTGACGCCGCCCAGACCCGGCAACCCGTCGACAAACACCCGGCCGACAGTGAGCCGACCAGACCACCGGATGAATAAGCCCCTCGTTGCTGGGGACCTGGCCGGCGGTGCGGTCGAGGCCGAGGAGATCAGCGTGGACGGCCAGGAGACGGAGGCACCCCCTGGCCCGGGCACCGTGGAGGTGGTCTGGGATGAGCAAGAGTCCACGGTGCTGCGCCAGGCCCGCAAGGACGCCGAACTCAGCGCCTCGGCCGATTCAGTCCGCGCCTACCTCAAACAGATCGGCAAGGTCGCCCTCCTCAACGCCGAACAGGAAGTGGACCTCGCCCAACGCATCGAAGCAGGAATCTTCGCCGCCGAGCGGCTAAGCAGATCCGGGGACGGCACCGACAAGCTGTCCCCGCAGCTGCGCCGCGACCTGCGCTGGATCATCCGCGACGGCCAGCGCGCCAAAAACCACCTGCTGGAAGCCAACCTTCGCCTGGTCGTCTCGCTGGCCAAGCGCTACACCGGCCGCGGCATGCCGTTTCTGGACCTGATCCAAGAGGGCAACATAGGCCTCATCCGCGCGGTGGAGAAGTTCGACTACGCCAAGGGCTACAAGTTCTCCACCTACGCCACCTGGTGGATCCGCCAAGCCATCACCCGAGCGCTGGCTGACCAGGTCCGCACCATCCGCATCTCGGTACACATGGTCGAAATGATCAACAAATTGGGTCACCTGAAGCGCAAACTGCTCCAGGACCTCGGTCGCGAGCCCACCCCCGAGGAGCTCGCCACGGAGATGGACCTCACCCCGGAAAAAGTACTGGAGCTCCAGTACTACGCCCGCGAACCCATCTCCCTGGACCAAACCATCGGCGACGACGGCGACGCCCAACTCGGCGACTTCATCGAAGACTCCCAAGCCGTCGACGCAGTCGACGCGGTGTCCCTCACCCTGCTGCAAGACCACCTGCAGTCGGTGTTGGCCACGCTACCCGAGCGCGAGGCCAGCATCGTCCGATTGCGATTCGGACTCACCGACGGCCGACCGCGCACACTCGATGAGATCGGCCAGGTCCACGGGGTCACCCGAGAACGGATCCGACAGCTCGAATCCAGGACGATGGCCAAGCTGCGCCACCCCTCCCGCTCACAAGTCCTGCGCGACTACCTGAGCTAACCGCGAGGACCGACGAACACGGGCGCCACCCGACGGCTGAAACATCGATGCCCCATCGGTCCACGGCGCTGACAACCACGGACAAGTCACGAACCGGTGAAACCAGTAGAAAGTCAGCAAGGTTTGCCGTGACACCCCGCAGGGGCCATCCCCCAGTGGCGTCGAGGACCAAAGACGCGGAGCATCTTCGCGCTGGTCGGGCTCGAACAAGATCCGGCCGGGACCAGGCGTGCGAGGCCATTCCGATGCGACAACCAACGACAACAATTTCGAGGACAGGATGGTAGTCAGGCCACGGGCCCGGCGCCCCTTCGGCGCCCGACAGACCGGATTTGGTGACGGCTGCCGCGGTGCTGCGGTAATAAATCGGGCGATCATTACCCCAGCACAGGGTCCACGCCCGGTGGATTTGGGGTAGCACGCCAGTGACGGCGTATCCGGTTTCTCTCTCGGCGGCGATGCGACCAGCCTGGATGAGCAGGTCGAGTCCCCGCACGGAGCAAAAGGTCATCCGGGCCAGATCGACGACGAGATAAGCCGGGTACTGATCGAGGCTGCCATCGAGCGCGGCATGCAGGATCGGCAGGGCGCACAGGTCGACCTCACCCGAGACCCGTAGCACGATGATCCCGCCTGCGGTTGTCTGCAACGACTCGATGGCGCAGGACAACAAACACCTGGTGCCGAGACCGTCGATATTAGGGTTGAAGATATGTCCTGAGCCGGGGGTCCTGGCTGCACGGACATCGCCACCTCCAGCGGACAGACGGTATCGAGCGTCGCGGGGTCTGGGGCTACCTGCTCCAAAATATCGCTCGGTCACCGGCACCCCACTGGTTCGAGGCGGTGACAAAGCCGCACTACCGCTGGTCGACTACTCGATCTCCTACGGCGGATGTACAGAGCACCTCGGCGGCCAGGTCGGTCTCGATGACCTTGCGGGCCACTTCGGACAGCCGTGCGTTGTGGCTGCGGGCATAGCGCCGCAGCCGGTCGAAAGCCGCGTCCATGCTCAGGCCCCGGCTATATCCGCAGCACTCATCGCATCCCGTAACTGCGCGTCGCTCAACGAACCCGGCGCCCTGCGATACAGATCCAGCGCCCCGAGGTTGACCGTTCCCCATTACGGCGGGGGTCTGTCACCGTGCGCCGTGCCACTTGCGTGCCACAAGAGGCGGTTCACATCCCGGGCTCCGCCCGGCCCCCGGCACCGCTTCGGAGATTAGGTCGGGGCGGTGTTGATCTCCTCGCGGCACGCCGAGACGGCTGGCAGGGAGGACCCGCCGCGAGGAGATCACCACCAAGTCGCACCCCGCGAGGAACGTCGGGCAAGATCGACGCGTGGGGGGAATCGGCTCTTCCTAGCCTCTGACCTGGCCCGCAACGCGCTACTGGAACCCAAATGGGGCACGCTATGTGATATACGCGGTCCTAGTTGATGAAGTAACCTGAAGGTTGTAACGCACATTCAGTGACACGAGGTCCTCAACCCCTTTTGAGATGTGGCGATCGGAGGGTGACGGCCTCGCGGAGCGGTGCGACACGCTGCCCTAGACCCCGGCGGCACACTGACACAGTGGTGCGCCGACGGGAGAAACCGTGGAACACACGGCTGAGCAGACAATCACTATTCTGCGGGGTGGCGCCGGGTACGTTCGCGTGATCCTGCGGGGTCACTCCGATCACCATGTCGCCCAGCGACTCCGGACGCAACTCGGTGCGGTCCTCGACGCCGGAGCGCGGTATCTGACCGTAGATCTCTCCGGTCTCACCTGCTGCGATGAAATTGTGCTCGACGTTCTCGACTGGGCGGCGCGTCGAGCGTCCTCGCAGCAGGGTTGGCTCGCGTTGACGGGTAGTCATCGCCACTTCCGATTCGCCGCACGGTGACATCGGTTAGGAGATCAAGCAAAAAGGACTGTGTGGTGCCCGCCAAGTTTGCAGATGGAGCGCACCAGGGCCAATGCGCCGCGGGAGGATGAAAATGCTTCCACGCGGTGATCCCAGCCCAGTCGAGCGGGTCCACGATCACCGCGAGGACGAACCCCGCACCCGGTGAGTAGCCGATCAGCCGGATCGCGCCGGTGCGACTCTTCGGATCGGGATCTCGCACGATCGCCCGTGGATCAGTGGCCGCCTCCAAAGTCCACTCCGGCTCGATGTTCAGTGCGCCCGGGTAGCGGTCGGAGCGGCGACGGATGTAGTCGGCATCCTCATCGTCCCACCACAACCCAGCCACGCCTACATTGTCACACACAGAATGACATACCTCGCGGCACACTGAAACCCCAGCTCTTTGCCCGTGCAGTCCGCCGCCGGGTGATGCACGATCAGGCCGCGTTGTGGAGCGTGAGGCGGGTGGTTAGTGCGCAAGTCCCCCTTCGGACATCCCCGGACGCAACTGTCCCTCTGACCTGGGTTTCGCATCACCACCGTGCGCGCCCGCCTGGCCGGCCTTACCCTGATCCTCGCTACACCCAAACGCAAAGATGGGGCACCAGCTAGTACAGCAGGGCGGCTGTCGCCCAGTGGCGAGTCTCTGGATACATAGCCACCCGCTCGCCCAGGCGAGGAATCTACCCGCTGCCAGTCAGGCGCGCCCTCAGCAACGTCGACGTACTGGAGGCTTCGATACGTGCTCACCGGCCGGCCTGATGAGCGGCGCCCCGTGAATAGTACGAATGTTGACCCGACTGGCCGGGTGGACGCAAGCGTTGGCGTCCTGCTTGCCGGGCAGCATCGGGATGGCGGTTACGTCGCCTGCCCGACCTATCCTACTTACCGCTACGTGTGGTTGCGCGACGGTGCGTTCTGCGCCTACGCGCTGGGGCTGCATGGTGAACACGGCAGCGCCGGTGCTTTCCACGGGTTCGTTGCCCGCACCGTGTTGCGGTACCACGGGCTGTTCGAGGCCGTCACTACATCCGGCACCGACGGAGTCGCGGTGGCGCATATGCCCCCGGCACGCTTCACACTGACCGGTCATCTGGAGCAGCCCAACCCCTCGGAGGGCAATAAACAGCCGGTGGACCCAGGCAATCCAGCCGTCAGCGGCCATTCGCCATGGCCGAATTTCCAGCTGGACGGTTACGGCATCTGGTTATGGACGCTCGCACAACACGTGCGCCATGGCTATCCGCTGACCGCTGATCAGCAGCAAGCAGTGGCACTGGTCAGCCGTTATCTCCGGGTCGCGGGAGCGTGGAACTGCTTCGATTGCTGGGAGGAGCACCGGCAGTGGCGGCACACCTCCACGCTGGGCGCCGTCATCGCCGGCCTGGTCGCCGCGGCCGAGCTGGTTGGGGACGCCGCCGCTGTCAGACGCGCTGAGGACCTGCGCGGGTTGCTGGTGGACGAGCACGTGCGGGCTGGGGCGTTCATCAAACACACCGGCAGCGACGGGGTCGACGCCAGCCTGCTTTGGTTAGCCACCCCGTTGGCCGTGGTATCCGCCGACGACCTGATCATGCGACGGACGGTCGCGCGGATCATCGATGAACTCACCGGGCCGGGCGGAGGCGTGCGCCGCTACCTCGGGGACACCTTCTACGGCGGTGGGGAATGGGTGTTGCTGACCGCCTGGCTCGGTACCCACATGGCGGCGGTCGGCGACCTGGAAGGCGCACGTCAACGACTGGACTGGGTCGAGTCGATGTTTACAGCGGACGGTGACCTGCCCGAGCAGGTCACCGTCCACCCGCAGGCGCCGGACATGGTAGCGCCGTGGGTGATGCGCTGGGGTCCAGTGGCGAGGCCGCTGCTGTGGTCTCACGGGATGCATCTGGTTCTCGTACGGGCCCTGCGCGATGCGAGCGCCATCCGGTGAGCACTGGGCACGGTGAGCTCACGAGGCGTGTGAGCCTATCGAATCACCGGAACGACACCGGTGGCGTCGTGGTAGGAGGCGACGTCACCGATCGCTTGATCGTGCGGTCCATCCAACAGGTGACCACGTGACTAATGGTGCACGGGTTTCGGGTCGTACATCTTCCCGGCTGAAGGCTGACTCAGCCGGCGACGTCGTCGAACTCGCCATCCTTAGCGCCAGCCAAGAAGGCAGCCATCTCGTCGCGGGTGAAGATCAACGCCGGGCCGCCAGGGTAACGAGAATTGCGCATGGCAACGTCACCACCATCGAGCACTGCGGCCTCCACGCAGTTGCCGAGCTGGCCGCTGTGCCTGCTCTTACGCCATACCACACCACCAAGCTCCGTGGCCGACATACCGTTGTGAGCTGACTCCGACATTAGGACCACCCTCCTCGATTCGTGCACGTGCACGTGCAGGTGCGTGTGCACGACAAACTAGCGCGGGTTGCGGTTCGTGTCAATGCACGTGCATCGGCCTGGAAAATGACGCCGAGTGCTCGGCGGGCCTCGTCCAGTCCTCGCGCAACGCCGCGGCGGCGAAAAGAGTCTTTCCATCGCAACAACCGGGGCGGGCAACGGCTCCTGTCCGCCTTCAGCGGCATGTCACCTCCACTCCGGCCCCCGCCGCCACCTCCTTACTGTCCCGACGGGCGGGGGGAGATGACCACACCCGGCCACCTCAAGACGGTCGTTTACCCCCAGGATGTTGCTTCTTCACGTCGAGATTGCGACGATGTGTCGTGACTCATGCCTCTCCGACCGATCCGAGGCTTGGAGCTGGGGTGTCCGAAGAAACACCGGGCGACACGAGCCGATTCCTTGATTACGTCAGATCATTTGAAGGTGAATCTAACGATCTAGTGATGGGAGGATCCTACCCCCGGCTTCCGTCAATAACCTGGTATGACCCTGCTCAATTTCCGATCACTGCCGCGCTCGAAAACCATTACGACGAGATTCGTGAGGAGGTCTTGAGGCTTTCTCCGACCAGCTTCTACCGCGAGAATGAATGCATCGGCCGCATCGGCGAGTGGGAAGTTTTTTGGCTCTTCGAGTTAGGGGAGAAAAATGAGTTGAATTGCAGTAAATTGCCGGTAACGACCGCGGTCATCGAGAGTCACGGCGCGATTCAGACAATTGCAGGACTAATATACATCTCTAAGATGCGGCCTGGCACGCACATATCCCCACATCGTGGGCCGACAAACATCCGAGTTCGTTGCCATCTGGGAATCCAGGTACCAGAGGGTGACTGCGCGATCAGTATTGGGGGCGAGAAGAAACATTGGCGGGAAGGGCGCTGTCTCCTGCTAGACGATCACCAAGAACACGAGGCATGGAACCATACGCAGTTCGATAGAATTGTACTTATCGTTGACGTCTGGCATCCCGACCTCAGTAGCCAGGAGATATCACTACTCAAGGGGCTACATAAGTACGCATACGTTCAATCAAGCGCTCTAGCCGCACGGAGACAAAGGAATGCCTCATTTGAAGCTGATCCTCCCAATGTCAGATCGGGCGCTGTGAAGTCGTAGGGTGTCGAGCGTGACGAGGAGTCGTGGGGCACCGGGTGTCCCTAGCTCGGCCTGGCTGGGTTGTGTGGCCGTCACATTCGGCTCGTCCCACCAACCGGCGATCTCCGAAACCCGCCGTGCCGGCACCCCCGCCGGTGACCGCTGGTTCGTGGATGAGACGTTTTTGAAAAACTGCCAGTGGGTGGGTGTATCTGTATCGGGCCATCGATCAGTACGGGCAGGTCATCGACGTGCTGGTGTAACAGAGCCAGGCCTGGCGATGGTCGAAGCGCCACGATCAGATTATCGTTCTGGTATGACAGTGCACGGGCTGCACGACTCCCATGAGCAGATCTACCCGACCGGCCTGCTCGCGGCCGTGGTTCGCGCTCAGCAGGCTGGCTTCGGCGCGGCGATGTGCTGGGATCACTTCTCGCGATGGAAAGAGCGGCGGCACCTCGAGGAGATCTACCTGCACCACGTTGGCGACGAGCAGGAGGAGTTCATCGCCGCGTTCGGTGGCTGTGTACTACCGGAGCTGTCATGAGGCTGACCAGTACGTCCGACCTGTGGTGGAAAAACGCGGTCATCTATTGCCTGGACGTCGAGACCTACCAGGACGGCAACGGCGATGGACACGGCGACTTCCGCGGACTGATTCAACGCATCGACCACCTGCAGCGGCTCGGCGTGACCTGTGTCTGGCTGATGCCGTACTACCCGTCGCCGGACCGCGACGATGGCTACGACATCACCAATTTCTACGGCGTCGACGACCGGCTGGGCAGCCACGGTGAGTTCGTCGAATTCGTG
>JAICHZ010000152.1 GCA_025924655.1 Pseudonocardiaceae bacterium
CTCTGCCACCCCGTGCGCCCGGCAAACCTGGCGGAAGCGAGCGACTTCCAGCAGGGTCACCACCGGAGTCGGCAGCGCGCCGTAGCGATCCCGCAACTCGTCGGTGATGGCGCTGAGCGCCTCGGCGTCCAGCGCTTCGGCGATCTTGCGGTAGGCCTCCAGCCGTAGCCGCTCACCGGGGATGTAGTCATGCGGCAGGTGCGCGTCCACCGGCAGCTCCACCCGCACCGGCGCGGGGTCGGGCGCACCATCGGACGTGCCGACGCCAGCCGCGCCGCGAAATGCCTCGACGGCCTCGCCTACCAGCCTGATGTACAGGTCGAAACCGACTCCGGCGATGTGCCCGGACTGCTCACCACCCAGGATGTTGCCCGCGCCGCGGATTTCCAGGTCCTTCATCGCGACGGCCATGCCCGCACCCAATTCGGTGTGCTGGGCGATGGTGGACAGCCGATCGTGCGCCAGCTCGGTCAGCGGCGTCTCGGGCGGGTAGAGGAAGTAGGCGTAACCACGCTCGCGACCCCGCCCGACGCGCCCGCGCAGCTGGTGGGCTTGGGCGAGCCCGAGCAGGTCACCACGCTCGACGATCAGCGTGTTGGCATTGGAGATGTCCAGCCCGTTCTCGACGATCGTGGTGCAGACCAACACGTCGTACTCACGGTCCCAGAACCCGGCGACGGTGCGCTCGAGATGGTCCTCGTTCATCTGCCCGTGCGCCACCGCCACCCGCGCCTCGGGCACCAGCTCGCGGATCCGCCGAGCTGCCTTCTCGATCGAGGACACCCGGTTGTGCACGTAGAAAACCTGCCCGTCGCGCAACAGCTCGCGGCGAATCGCGGCGCCGACCTGCTTGTCGTCGTAGGCGCCGACGTAGGTCAGCACCGGGTGACGGTCCTCAGGTGGGGTGAGAATGGTCGACATCTCGCGGATACCGGCCAGGCTCATCTCCAGGGTCCGCGGGATCGGGGTAGCCGACATGGTCAGCACATCGACGGCGGTCCGCAGCGCCTTGATGTGCTCCTTGTGCTCGACGCCGAAGCGCTGCTCCTCGTCGACCACCACCAACCCGAGATCCTTCCAGCGCACGCTCGGCTGCAGCAGCCGGTGGGTGCCGATCACGACGTCCACCGAACCTTCGGCGAGCCCGCGTAGCACCTCCGTCGCGTCGCCGGGGTGGGTGAATCGAGACAAGCCGCGAACCGTGACCGGGAACGGGCGCATCCGGTCGGAGAAGGTCTGCAGGTGTTGCTGGGCGAGCAGGGTGGTGGGTACCAGCACGGCCACCTGCTTGCCGTCCTGGACGGCTTTGAAGGCGGCCCGCACGGCGATCTCGGTCTTGCCGTAGCCGACGTCGCCGCAGACCACCCGGTCCATCGGGACGCCGCGACGCATGTCCGCCTTGACCTCGTTGATCGCGGCGAGCTGGTCGGGCGTCTCGGTGTAGGGGAAGGCGTCCTCCAGCTCGGCCTGCCACGGGGTGTCCGGGCCGAACGGGTGCCCCGGCGATGACTGCCGAGCCGCATACAGCTGCACCAGCTCAGCAGCGATCTCCTTGACCGCCTTGCGGGCGCGGCCCTTGGTCTTGGCCCAGTCCGAGCCGCCCAGCTTGCTCAACGTCGGCAGCTCGCCCCCGACGTAGCGGGTGACCTGGTCGAGCTGGTCGGTGGGGACGTATAGCCGGTCGCCTGGTTGGCCCCGTTTGCTGGGCGCGTACTCCACCAGCAGGTATTCCCGGGTCGACTCGGCAGCGCCCTTGACAGTACGCCGCACCATCTCCAGGAACCGCCCGATGCCGTGCTGTTCGTGCACCACGTAATCGCCGGTGTGCAGCGCCAGCGGGTCCACCGCGTTGCGCCGGCGGACCGGCATCTTCGACATCTCGCGGCTGCCGGTGCCGCCCCGAGCGCCGGTGATGTCCGCCTCGGTGAGCACCACCAGCCCCAGTGCGGGCACCGCGAAGCCGTCCTCCAACGTGCCGCGGACCACCGTGACGGTGGCCGCTGCGGGTGGCTGGAGCAGTCCTTCCGCGGCGTGCACCGCCGGCACCTCGGCGTCGCGCAACTGCTCGCAAGCTCGTTGCGCGGTGCCGGTACCAGGCACCACCAACACGGCGGCGCCGCCGGTGGCGGTATGCGCTCGCAGGTCGGCGAAGGCGCGTTCGACGTCACCGTGATAAGGCGGCACAGAAACGATCTGTAGTCGCAGGCAGGTGTTGGAATCAGTGGTCAGCGGGCTCAACGTCCACCACGCCAGCCCGGCGCCGCGGGCGTGCTCGGCGACCTCACCCAAACCGCGGTAGGCCGACGCCGACAGATCCAGCGCCGCGACGTCCACCGGAGCCGCACCGCCCCCCGCGGCGACCATCCAGGACGCCTCCAGGAACTCCTGCCCGGTGCGGACCAGATCGGCGGCCCGGGTCCGGATCCGTTCCGGATCGGCCAGCAGCACGTGGGTGCCCGCCGGCATCACGTCAGTGAGCAGCTGCAGCTCATCACCCGCGAGCACCGGGATGAGCGACTCCATGCCGTCGGCCGGGATCCCGGCGGCGACCATCTACATCAGCTGCGCGACCGGCCCGGCCGGAGCCTGCGCGACGAGCTGCGCCGCGGCGGCCCGCACCCCTTCGGTGAGCAGCAGCTCCCGGCACGGCGGTGCGTACAGCTCGTCGGCGGGCGCCAGGGTGCGCTGGTCGGCGACAGCGAAGGAGCGGATCTCCGAAACCTCATCACCCCAGAACTCCACCCGCAGCGGGTGATCAGCGGTGGGCGGAAAGACATCGACGATCCCGCCACGTACGGCGAACTCGCCGCGACGATCAACCATGTCGACCCGGGTGTAGGCCAGATCGGCCAGCCGAGCGAGCACGGTGTCGAAGTCGTGCAGCTGCCCGACCCGCAGCCGCACCGGCGAGATCTCGCCCAGGCCGGCGAGCATCGGTTGGATCAGCGATCGCACGGTCGCGACGACAACCTGCAGCGGGGACGCAGCGCCTTCTTCGGGGTGTGCCAGCCGGCGCAGCACCGCGAGCCGCTTGCCCACGGTGTCGGCTCGGGGGGACAGGCGCTCGTGCGGCAGCGTCTCCCAGGAGGGCAGCTCAGCGACCACCCCGGCGCCCAGCACATCGATCAGCTCGGCGGTCAGCTCACCGGCCTCCCGGTCGGTGGCGGTGACAGCCAGCACCGGGTTGCCCATGCGGGCCAGCGCAGCGACGACCAGCGGGCGGGCCGCAGGCGGGCCGTGCAGCTCCAGCTCGGGGACGCCAGCCCGGCCGAGGAGCTCGCGCAGCGAGGGCTCCGGCAGGACCGCCTCGAGCAGGCCGGACAGGTGAGCGGCGGATGTGGTCGGTAGCGCGGTCGCTACGGGCACCGTGGTGGACCTTTCGGGCGCGGGAGTCGTCAACACGGACCCCTCCCCGGGACGCGACCGGCGCACGGGGTCGGGTACCCACAATAGGCGATCGTGCACCTGCTCGATCGCTTGGGTTGGTAGTGGTTGGCGGCAGCGGCAAGTGCGGTTGGTAGTCCCCGAAGGGAATAAATACGTGCCATGATCGGCGATCTCGGTAACCAGTCGCCGCCCACCGTTGTAGGCTGAAGACGTTCAATCGCTTATCTAGCGGAACTTTTTCGCGGCGAATATTCATGATGGGGTGAGGATATTGGCGAGCGCTGGGGGGCGAGCTCCATGACTAGCATAGTACTGGGCGACGACCACGCAGTGTTCGTAGAATCGCTGGTCGGAGTACTGGTAGGGCAAGGGTTCCGCGTACCTGCGGTGGCCCGAAGCCTCGCCGGTACAATTGAGGCAGTCCGTCGTCATCGCCCCGATATCTGCCTACTGGGTCGGCGGTTTTCCGATGGCGATGGCATTAGTGCAATCGCTCACGTTATCGCGGTAAGCCCGGCTACCCGCGTACTCATTCTGGCAGCAGACGGCGATAATGACGCGATGCGCCGTGCCGTCCGGCTCGGGGCGGCCGGATACATGCACAAGACATGTGGCATCCGCAAGTTGGTCCACGCGCTGGAACGGGTGATCGACGGCGCGGTCGTGCTGGACGCGCCCCGGGCTGCTACCAGTGTGCGCTCCGACGTCTCGGAAGCACGCCGGCTCGCCGCTCATCTGACCGCTCGCGAGCGGGAATGCCTCGGATTGCTCGTCGAGGGTCTCGATACCCCGGCGATGACGGTGCGGCTCGGTGTCTCGACGACTACCGTGCGCAGTCATGTGCAGGCGCTACTGACCAAACTCGGAGTGCATTCCCGGCTCGAGGCTGCCACCTTCGCGGTTCGATACGACCTCGTCGATCACGATCAACACGGCCCGGAGGGCCGGACGAAGACGGGGTAACCATGAGCAGGGCGATAACGCCTGGCCTGATGACCCCCGTTCGGGTGCTGCTCGTCGACGACCAGCAGATGCTGGTCGAGGCGCTCGCCGCCAGGTTGGCCAGCACACCCGACATCGTGGTCGTCGGGCACTGTACGACGCAAGATCCGCATCCCGATGCGCTCGCCACCCTGCTGTGCCCAGATGTGATCACCATTGAGGTCGCGCAGGCCCAGGACGCCGCGACCCTGCTGGCGTCGTTTCACGCGGCGTGCCCGTCGGCCCGCGTCGTGATCCTCACCGCGAGCCGGGACCCGAAGCAAGCTGTCGAAGCGGCGCGGGCGGGAGCCGACGGCTGGGTATCGAAGGAATCCTCGATCGGCACCCTCGCCGACGCCCTGCGCAGCGCGAGCCGGGGGGATTCTTACTTTCCACCGGAGCAGCTCGGCCACGTTCTGCGGGACCTGCGGGCAGACGTCGGCCGGGTGCGGCGCCGGGAAGGTCCGCTAGACGTCCTGACGCCCCGGGAGCACGACGTGCTGACCTGCCTGGCGCAGGGCCGATGCCCGGCAGAGGTTGCCGACGACCTCGGGATGTCGGCGAATACCGTCCGTACCCACATCAACAAGATCTTCACGAAGCTGGGCGTGCACAGCCGGTTGGAGGCTGTTGCGGTGGCCCGCGGGGCACTGTGCCGCGGCCAATCTCCCCCAACAGACGTAGCTGCTGCCCTCTTAGCGCAGGAGTCCACCGCGAGCGTGCAGCCGTAGCGTCGGGTTGCACCATGAGCGAAGCGATCGACGAAGTCCGTCCCAACAACGGCTGGGACGACCGCAGCGATTCCCGCGGGTATGGCACGCTGCCTCCGGTCTTGATGTACCACTCGGTGGCGCCGTATGACCACGACCCGCATCTGGTCACCGTGCGCCCGCAACGGTTCGAACAGCAGCTGCGCTGGTTGCACCGGCGTGGCCTGCGGGGTGCGTCAATGCGCGAGTTGCTGGCGGCCCGGCGCTACGGAACTGGCCGGGGGCTGGTCGGACTCACCTTCGACGACGGCTACGCCGACTTCTGCGAGCATGCGCTGCCGGTGCTGACCCGGTTCGGCTTCACCGCCACTGTGTTCGTCATCGCCGACCTGCTCGGCGGCGCCAACTACTGGGACCAGCCGGGTCCCCGCAAAGCCCTGATGACGGCCAAGGAGATCCGCCACATCGCCGCGTGCGGCATGGAGATCGGCTCGCACAGCCGCCGGCATGTGTCGCTGACCTCGATCACCCCCGACGACCTCACCGCTGAGGTTTCCGGGAGCAGAACCATTCTCCAAGAAGTATCCGGACAGGAGGTCTCAGGGTTCTGCTACCCGTATGGACACGTTGATGCGCCCGCCGTGGGTGCGGTGCGCGCTGCCGGCTACCACTACGGATGCGCGATCTGGCGCTCGCCGCTGACCGGTGTACACGCACTGGCGCGCAGCTACATCGGGGACCGCGACGGATCGCTGCGGCTGCTCGCGAAGTGGTACCGGCACCACCTGCATTCCCGACCCACTCTGGGGCTTGCCCGCCGGTGAGGCCGCTGACCGTGCTGCATGCGGCGCAGCCCACCGACGCCGGGGTGGCCAGGTACGTCGCCGCGGCGACCCGAGACCAGCTCGCCCGAGGTTGGCGGGTGGTGGTCGCTTGCCCGTCCGGCGGTCAGCTCTCCGCCGAGTTGACCGCAGCCGGGGTGCCGCGACTGCACTGGCCCGCGACCCGTTCCCCCAGCGTGGATACGGTCGGCGAGACGCTGCGGTTGCGCCGGCTGATCGACCAGGTCGAACCCGACGTGGTGCACCTGCACTCAGCGAAGGCGGGGCTGGCCGGGCGGCTCGCGGTGCGCGGGACCCGCCGCACGCTGTTCCAACCGCACGGCTGGTCATGGCTGGCAGCTCGGGCTGCGACCGCCCGCGGGGCGCTGGCCTGGGAACGGTTTGCGGCCCGCTGGACAGACGTGTGTGTGTGCGTCGGCGACGGTGAGGCCGCCGAGGCGCGGGACCGGCGAATAAGGATCCGCCACGTCGTGGTCCACAATGGCGTCGATCTCACATACTTCGCGCCGGCTGACGAGCGAACGCGCGCCGCGGCCCGGCATCGGCTGGGAATCGACCGGCACGTGCCAGTGGCGGTGTGTCTCGGTCGGGTCACCCGGCAGAAGGGGCAAGACGTCCTGGTCACGGCGTGGCCTCAGGTGCGCGAGTACTGCCCGACAGCGACGCTGTGCATCGTCGGCGACGGCGACCTGCTGCCCCGCTTGCGACGTGCCGGAACCCAGCCTGGCGTGCGGTTCGTGCCATCGGTCACCGATCCCCGACCCTGGTACGCGGCGGCCGACGTGGTGGCGCTGCCGTCTCGCTGGGAGGGCCTGTCGCTGACCGTGCTCGAGGCGATGGCCAGCGGTCGGTCCGTGGTAGTCGCCGACATCCCCGGCCTCGCGGAAGTGGTGATCCCGGCAGTGGGTGCCCGGGTGGCACCCGGCGACGTCCGTGCGCTAGCCCAGGCGCTCGCGCGTCGGCTCACCGACACCGAACTACGCAAAGCCGAAGCACACGCCGCCGCCCTGACTGCGCGGGCCTACAACATCGACCAAACCCACAACCACCTAGCCGATATCACAACCCAAGTCGCCCGTTCGGGCGACAATTCGGCTCCGAATGGCGCTCCTGAGCCCATGCCAGACAGCGATTCGGCTCCGAATGGCGGCACACGCGACGAGCGTCGTGCGGCTGGCGTAGGGGGGCTAGTGCAGATGAGGGAGGACCGGGCGTCTGGCTGATGCCACGGTCGGCACAGCACATATCCACAGTCGGGGGGAATGGTGGCCGAACACTGGCTTTCGCTCGCGATCAACGGTCGTGAGCGACTTCTGGAGAAGCGGCTGGTGCCGTTCTCCATGCCAACCGAGCAACCGACGGCCGGTAACGGGCACGCCCGGTTGGGGTCGGTCGCGATCGTGGGCCTCGGATACGTCGGGCTGCCGACGGCGTTGGCGTTGTTGGGCAGCGCATCGCAGATCACCGGCTTCGACGTCAGCGAGGACCGGCTGCGCGCGATCGAAGCCGGCGATGTCGACCTCAGCGAACTCGATACGGCCCGGTTGGCCAAAGCCAGCGGCGACGACAGCTTCCGGCTTACCAGCGACAGCGCCGCGCTGGCCGAGGCCGACGCCGTGATCGTCTGCGTGCCCACCCCGGTCGATGAGCACCGCATTCCGGACCTGTCCGCACTGCGTATCGCCTGCCAAACCGTCGTCGCGCATGCCCACCCGGGGCAGACGGTCATCCTGACCTCGACGAGCTTCGTCGGCACCACCCGGCAACTGCTCACCGAGCCCCTAGGCGCCCGCGGTCTGGTCGCCGGTACCGACGTCTACGTCGCCTTCAGCCCGGAGCGCATCGACCCCGGCAATGCCGACCACCTGCAGCGCGAGACGCCGCGGGTGGTGGGCGGCGCCACCACGCAGTGCGCTCTGCACGCCGCGCTAGTGATCGGGCAGTTGACCGACTCGGTCTACCTGGTGAGCTCCCCAGAAGCCGCCGAGCTGACCAAGCTGTATGAGAACATCTTCCGCGCGGTCACCCTGGCGTTGGCCAACGAGTTCAGCGACGTGTGCGGCACGCTCGGGTTGGACCCCATCGAGGTCACGCTCGCGGCGGCGACCAAGCCGTACGGCTTCCTCGCTGCGTTTCCCGGACCGGGGGTAGGTGGGCACTGCATCCCGTGCGATCCGCACTACCTGCTGTGGCAGCTGCACGGGCGCAACCGTCCGACACCGCTGATCGAGCAGGCCATGGCGTCCATCCACGCGCGGCCGGCCCGCGTCGTCGAGCGGGCCGCTGAGGTTCTCGCCGCCGACGGGCGACCACTCGCCGGCGCCAAGGTGATCGTAGTCGGCGTCAGCTACAAAGCCGGGGTCAGCGATGTCCGAGAATCACCGGCGCTGCTGATCATCGACGGCCTGGTGCGGCACGGCGCCGACGTCGGCTACCACGACTCACTGGTACCCGTCGTGACGACTCCCGAAGGCCCGCTGCACAGCGTCGCAGCCCCCACCGGAGCCGACTGGGACCTGGCGATCATCCACGTGGTGCATCCCGACGCCGACTACACCTGGGTACGGGACTGCCCGCGGGTGCTCGACGCCACGTACCTGTTCGAGGGC
>JAICHZ010000153.1 GCA_025924655.1 Pseudonocardiaceae bacterium
GATGACCAGCTCCGCGGCCACGAAGTCCGATGAATCGGCCACCACCCGCGGAGCGCGCACGCCCAAGTCCGACGCCAGCCGGTCGATGAGGGTCTGCACCGCAGCCAGGTCTACTCGCCGTTTCACGCCCGGCCCCAGCGGCGCGACCCGCGGCGCGGAGCCCAGTGCACCGCTGAGCGGCCCGACCTCGAGCAACGCAGACGCCAGCTGTGCTAGCACCGTGGCCGAGTCCGCACGGGTTCCTTGACCGGAGCCGGAAGCCAGGCCACACACCGGCGATGCCGATTCAGGCATCGCTACCTCCGGTGCGCCACGAATTGGTCGCCTCGGGTCGTTTGAGTGACAATCCGATTACCGGGATATTCGTTTTGTCCGCACACGACCACGGATCCATAGCGTTCCAGACTGACGCGACCACCGTACTCCTCAACGACGTCGGTGTCGGGATAGACTCGTACTGAGCTGGGCACATATCGCGCCGCGAATCCCAGTCGCATGTCATTGGTCTTACCGGTGTGCGAATGAGAGGCATGCATCAGCGTGGACCAGAACATGATAAACTGTCCAGCCCTCATTTCCATCGAGACCGCGCTGGCCTCGTCTGGTTTCCAGTCAGGATCGATCTGTAACTCACGGTAGTCGTATCCGAAGAATCCCCGTTGAGCACCGTCTTTCTCCACCGAGTTGACCTTGGTCGGATCGTAGTGCATTCGCTTGGTCTCGTCATAGAACATGGTCCGGTGAGTGCCGGGGATGAACTGCAGACAGCCCATATCGATCGATGCCTCAGTGAATGCACACCACACGGTGATGGTGCCGCCGAATTCCGCGTCCTGCGGCCAGAGGATCTGCGGGCTGCCCGAGGCGTTCGCGAAGGTGTCGGCCTGGTGCCAGTCGGTGCCCTCGTCGCCAGGGTACTTGGGAAAAAATTCGGTTCGCCAACACAACACGTTGGGACCGAGCACGGAGGAGACTGGATTGACGATCTCCGAACGGCAGATGTGATCGGCAAGGAACGTATTGTCCAGGTGTCGGTCATAGTTCGCGATGTTGGTGACACCCGACTTGGCCGCGGTGTCCTGATAGACTGCGGCGCTGCGGTCCATCAGCCGAACACGCTCGCGGCGCCAGATCCGCTTGATCTCGGCCGGTTCATATAAGGTGAAGGGTCCAGCATATCCGCGCCGATGAAACTCGGTGAGCTCCGCAGCGGTCAATGAGAAGTCCACATTCTGGAAACCTTGGATTGGCATGTACCTGTACCTCCAGAGATACGGGCTTACGACTGAGGGGAATCCGGTTCGAGCGTGCGGGCGAGCGAGCGAACGGTGGCCTCCTCGACGAGCGTCTCGATGCCGATATCCGCACCGAAGTTGGCATTGACCCGTTCGAGCATCCGAATCAGGGTTAGCGATGTTCCGCCCAGGTCAAAGAAGTCCTCGTCAAGCCCGACCGCCGACACGTTCAAGATGTCGGCCCACATCGTGGCGACTCTGGATTGCACGGCGGTAGGCGTCGGCGCCGCGTCCTGCTCGCGCCGGGTCAGCGGAGTCGGCAGCGCGGTGCGATCGACCTTGCCATTGCCGGTTAGCGGCAGGGCGGAAATCGTCACGAACGCCGAAGGGCGCAGGTAGAACGGCAACGCGGCCAGCTCGTCCGCCAGCTTCGTTCGGATACCCTCCCCCCATCCCGACTTGACGCCTGGATCGATGGGTACCAAGTAGGCGATCAATCGCACGTCACCGTCGCCATAGTCATGCGCCACCACCACGCTGGCGGTCACCTCGGGATGTGTCTCGAGAACGACCTCGATCTCCCGGGGCTCGATCCGGAATCCCCGGACTTTGAGCTGATCGTCGACCCGGCCGACATAGTGGTATTCGCCCGTCTGGTCGGCCATTACCAGGTCGCCGGTCCGGTAGACGCGTTCCCCGCCGGCAATCGGGAGCGTTCGGAACCGCTCGGTGGTGAGATCCGCGCGGTGCAGGTAGCCACGGCTCACCCCCGCGCCGCTGATGTACAGCTCGCCGGGCTCACCGACCGCTGCTGGCTCGCCGGACGCGTTCATCACCAGAAAACGGAGGTCCGGAAGTGGTACACCGATCGGGCTGCGGTCTGGCTTGGCGAGGTCCCCCCGGTGAATCGGCCGGAACGAGGCATGCACCGTGGTCTCCGTGATCCCGTACATGTTCACCAGCGCAGGCCGTTCGTCACCCCATCGATCCATCCACCCGGCAAGCATGCCGGCAGTGAGCCGCTCACCGCCGAACACCACCACTCGCAGGTGCGACAGGCCTGCGTCGGTGGCATTGCGGTCGGCCGCGTCTAACTGTCGAAATGCGGACGGTGTTTGGTTCAAGACGGTGACCTGCTCGCGCCGCAGCAATTCACGGAAGCGACGTGGGGACCGACAGGTCTCATCCGGCACCACGACCAGCCGGCCGCCGAACAGCAGCGCTCCCCAGATTTCCCATACCGAAAAATCGAATGCTACCGAATGGAACATCGTCCACACATCGTGCTCATCAAAACCGAACCACTGATGGGTGGTCTCGAACAGGCGTACCACCTGGCGATGCTCCACGAGGACACCCTTCGGCGTCCCGGTGGAGCCTGACGTATAGATCACATAGGCCAGATCGGTCGGCGTACGGTCCACCGCTTGTGCCGACTCACTATCGTCGAATTCGAACTCCTCATCAGCGGTATCGGAATCAGCCAGTACCAGCACCACTGACCCCTCCGTGACCCGCTCGGCTAGCGAGGGTATGGTGACGGCGATCTGGGCGCCGCTGTCTCGCAACAACCAGTTGACCCGAGGCGCTGGGGTACTCGCATCGATGGGGAGGTACCCGCCGCCAGCTTTGAGGATTCCCAATATGCCCACGATAAGGTCGATTCCGCGCTCGAGGTACAGGCCCACCAAGACGTTCGGGGCGACACCAAGGTGAACCAGCCGTCGGGCCAGTGCATCGGCGCGGTAATCAATGTCCGTATATGTCACGGTTTCGCTGTCGGATACGACCGCAGCACGGTCAGGACAGGACCGCGCTCTGGCTTCGAAAATCCAGTCGAGCCGAGAACCGACAAAACCAAGATCGGTTTTTATCGCAGTTTCAACTAATCGGTCAGAATCACGGTCCACCACGCTCTCCCCACCACGCCGCGCGTCCAACAGCGCCGGTAATGACCCAATCGAAGCGTCGACAGCCCCTAGATCTATTATGACAAAACCATAGACGAACTAGATCGCGATACCGCTAAGAGGATGACGAGTCGCCGTAGCGAGGGCTACGCTGTGTGCTGTGGCAACACAATCGGGTGTCCTCCGTATGACGTGATCATGTAACGTGGACGAGGTCCCCATAACCTGACGTCAAACGAGGTCCGTGGGGTCGGTATTGGCTCCACAGAGCAAAATCATAATGCGTTCACCGGCAGCGGGACGGTACGCGCCGGAGTTTAATGCCGCGAAGGCGGCAGCAGCGCCGTGCTCGATGGCGATCCGATGATGGTCCCAAAGCAACCGGCGAGCGGCGATAATAGCGGCGTCGGTGACTAGCACGCTGCGCACGCCAGCGCGAATTGCCACTTCATAGGCAATTGTGCCGATCCGCCGGGCACCCAGCGAGTCCGCAGCGATCCCGGACACCTCTATATCGACCGGGCGCCCGGTAGCCAGGGCGGTGCGCAGGGTGGGAATCGTCTCCGGCTCGACGCCGACGACCGCTACCCGCCCTTCCAGAGCGGTGGCGATGCCGGCCATCAACCCACCCCCGCCCACCGCAAGCACCACGGTATCCAGCTCACGGACCTGGTCGAGCAGTTCCAGCGCGACGGTGCCCTGCCCAGCGCAGATTTCGGGATGGTCGTAGGCGTGACAGAGCAACGCGCCGGTATCCGCAGCCCGTTTGGTCGCAGCCTCGTACGCCTCCGCGTACTCGATGCCGTGTTGAACCACCGTGGCACCCAACGCGACTAACTTGGTGACCTTGACCGTGGGCGCCGTTGTCGGCACGTATACCTCGGCCGCGATCCCAAGCGACTTCGCGGCGTACGCGACGCCCAGTCCGGCATTGCCACCGGACGCCGCAATCACGCCTTGAGCGGGCAGCTCACCGCACTGCGCCGCAGCGAGCATCCGGTTGAACGCACCACGTGGCTTGAACGATCCCGTGTGCTGCATGAACTCCAACTTCAGCCAAACCTGTCCGGCCGGGGCGAACATACCGGGACTTACCTGGGCCACCGGCGTACGCCGCACCCGACCGCTGAGCCGTCGGGTGGCGGCCTCGACATCGGCGCGGATGATCACTTGAAGTCGCCTCCGATGAACACAAGTCGGGAATCATACGGCGAGCGGGGCACTCCGGTTGCCTGCCGCCTCGTGGGTTCCGGGCCGCTACTGGCAGTGCGTAGGCTGTTGCCATGAGCAGGCCGGCTGGCCCGTTGCGAGTGGTTGTTGTGGATGACCATCAGATGGTGCTTGACGGGCTTCGGGCAATGCTAGCTGTCTATTCCGACCAGGTGGAGATCGTCGGTGAGGCCACCGAACCGGAGCTCGCGTTAAAGATCATCACTGAGCAGGAGCCCGCTATCACCTTGCTTGACGTCCGGTTGCGGGGCTCCAGCGGGCTGGATCTGTGCGCGGAGATCCGCAAGCGCCAACCGCGCTGCAAAGTCGTGTTCCTCACCGTCTACGACGACGAGCAGTACCTTTACCAGGCGCTTCGATTGGGTGCGGCCGGCTTCTTGCTCAAGCGGGTGCGGGGCGCGGAGCTGGTGGATCACCTGCAGCGGATCTACCAGGGCGAGGTGCTGATCGATCCGAGCCTGGCGACGAAAATCGCGATGTCGGTGGCTCATCTGCGCGGCGGTGAGTTCTGGCCCGGGGCGCATCTCGGGCTGACCCAGCGCGAGAGCGAGGTGCTCGCACTGATGGTGGCCGGCCTGTCCAACCGCGCCATCGCCGGGCGCCTGACCGTCAGCGAGGAGACCGTCAAGACCCACGCTCGTGGTATCTATCGCAAGCTGGGCGTCCCGGATCGTTCCGGCGCGGTGGCCGCGGCGCTGCGCGAGGGAGTCTTCCAATGATCCACTCGCGGTTGGGCCTGGCTGACGCCGATTCCGATGCTGAGCTGCTCCATCGCGTGATCGAGATCTTGTCGGCGGGCCTCGACCTCGACGGGGTAGTCCAGCGAGTGGCTGATCTGATCACCGAGACCACCTCGACCGACGTCTGCTTCGTGCACCTGCTCGACGAGCCGCGGGGACGGTTGCAGCTGCGCGGCGCCACACCGCCGTTTGATCAGTTCGCCCGACGGATCGAGGTGCCGGTCGGCGATGGGGTGTCCGGGTGGGTCGCCGCACACTGCGAACCCGCGGTGATCACTGACAACAAGCGCGCAGATCCGCGCTACCTCTACATCCCCGAGCTGCGTGGCGAGGACTTCACGTCGATGGCCTCAGTGCCGATCATCACTCGGCCAGGCGATCTCGTGGGGGTGCTCAACGTCCATACCCGCGACCGCCGCGAATTCACCAAGGCCGACGTCGAGCTGCTGAGCATGGTGGCGGGTCTCATGGCCGGGGCCATTGAGAACGCCAGCCTGCAAAGCAAGCTCGCCGAGCGCGAGGAGGCGATGGAGCGGTTCGCCGAGCAGATAGTGCTGCTGGGCGAAACCGAGCGACGCCGCCTGGCCGGTGAGATCCACGACGGCATCAGCCAGCGCATCGTCAGCCTGTCTTTTCACCTCTCCGCGGCGGCGGACGCGGTTGCTGCCTGCGACCCGCCCAGCGCCGCCGAGCAGATCGCCCGGGCTCAGGAACTCGCCGCGGGAGCACTGGACGAGACTCGGCATGCCATCGCCGGACTGCGCCCGCCGGTGCTCGACGACCTCGGGCTGGCCGCGAGCCTGGAGAGCCTCGCGCGTTCCATCCCGCTGCCCAACGTCGCGGTGGATACCGTGATGACCGACCTGCCCGAGCATGCTGAGACGGCGATCTACCGGATCGCTCAAGAGGCGTTGCAGAACGTGACGAAACATGCCCGCGCTGCGCACGTGCAGCTGCGGCTTTCGGTGGCGCCCGGAGCGGTTGTCCTCGAGATCTCCGACGACGGCGTCGGTTTCGACCCGGCCACCACTACCAAGCGAGCCGGACCGGTGGGGTACGGCCTGCCCGGCATGCAGCAACGCGCCGAGCTACTAGGAGGGCAGCTCACCGCGGACAGCGCCCCCGGCCGCGGGACCGTGCTGCGGCTGCGCGTCCCTGTCGCCCCAGAGAACTATCCAAAGCACTAGTCCGCCGAGTCGGCAGACGGCAGAGGGGTGGCCGCATCGCGGCCACCCCTCTTTGTGCCAACGGCCGTGCACGCGACGGTTGGCCGCGCGGCGGCGCTGCACGACTGTAGCTGCAGCCGAGCTGCCCCAGCGCCGCCTCAGCTCGGGAGGTGCGAGCTGAGCGCCGCCGCCAGCTGGTCACACCGGCGCTGTTCCTAACCACCGGCGCGATCAACGCTGGTGTTCAGTTAGCAGGAGCCGCCCTTGCCTCCATAGGCGTTACCGGCGGAGTTGTCCTGATCGCCCAGCAAAGCGATGTTCAGCAGGTTAATGCCGATGCCCCCCCTAGCGTCGCCGCCGTTGCCAGCGTGGCAACCACCGCCCATCGAGTACATGGACATGACAGTACGCGCGGGAAGCAGTTCAACGTGCTGGCCCTCGATCTCGGCAAAGCTCAATGTGTAAGACAATGCATCCTCCTCAACACTGACCCCCAGTGGGTCGCGAATAGAACACAGCGTGTCGCGGAACAGAACACCTCGTCGGCAGCGTGGCCGATTCGGCTTCACATCCGCATCGAATCCTCAGTTGGGATTGCCCGAACGGTTGTTACGCGGCGTGACCTCCATCGCCTCAGCAGTCCCTTCTGCCCCAGGCAGCGTGGCCACGCCAACTGCGGAGAAATTTCATGGGACAACCTGCGTTCCACTGAGACTTTGCGCGCCGCTACCTGAAAACCTTGCCCGCACTACCTACTCTCGTCAACTCGACTGCGACTACTTAGCCGAGCACCGGCGGTACTGAGGTCGACAAACCGAGCACCTCCAGCGCTACGTAAGCAACCCTGCTGAGACGCTTAGTATGCGCCAAAAGCGCTGGTCAGCTCCCTATCGGTAGGAGTGCCCAGCTCTGCTCAACATAGCGACCTCGGCGCGCTCTATGCCCGCGCCCTCGGCCGCCGACTCATCAGCAGTACGGAAACACCATGGGCCATCCAGGTACTCATTACGTAGCCCGCTACGGAAGGAGTACCTAGTACTCACGCGAACCGGCTGCTTAACGTGTACCGTGCGTAACGCAGCGGTGACCGCATTCCGCCTTATTCGCACGATTCGCGCGTTGATCGGGCATATTGCGGCGAGCAGCTGTGCGACCTCAGGTGCACTGACTCTCTAGAATCACCTGATCGGCCCAATTTGCTTTTGCGACGGCACCGACGGACTTCGGACACCGCACATTCGCCCGCCAAGCGTACCGCGTGCCGATAGCACCTGTGGCTCCCTGATCGGAGGAGGGATGTTTAACGGATGGACCAGGGGACCACGGTCAGGCGCCGTGGCTCACGTCGAGAACATCGACCGCTTTAGCGGCGGCGTCGGCGGCATGCGCAGCTCTCTCCGCCAGATCACCGCCGAGCTTGCCGAGCTCGACATTGATGCGGACCAACTCAGCGGCCGATCGCGCCGCGGCAGCGGCCAGTGCCGCCGCGGTGAAGGCGTCACCACGCAGGTTGGGGTTGCCCCGCTGGGCGAGCTCGACAGCCTCAACCGCGACACCGCCGGCCAGCTCAGCGATCTCCGCCGGCACTTGCGCGGCCCGTTGCAGGGCGCGCCGGATCTGCCGGCTGCGCACCTCCGAGCCGGGCTCGCGGGGCAGCGCGAAGGCGGTGAGCACCGCCCCGTACGCCTCAGCGTCTCGCTCAGCAAGAGTGGCGACCTGGTTGCGGACCCGGTCGGCGTGGGCCGCCCGGCCCGGCGCGTCGATCAGCTGCGCGGTGGAGAACCGCGCAACCATCCCGAGCAGGCCGGCGGCCATCGCGGCGGTGATCGCCGCAGCGCCACCGCCCCCCGGCGCGGGCTGCTTCGCCGCGAGGCGATCGAGCAGTTCCGCGACCGAGCAGTCGAGCAGCGGTGCGCTGCGAGCAGGAATCACGACAGGCCGACGATCTCGCCTCGGGAATCTATGTCGATGCGGGTCGCGCCGGGGTTGGCACTCAAACCCGGCATAGTGCGCATATCGCCACAGATCGGGTAGATGAACCCAGCACCCACCGAGGCCCGCGCCTCCCGTACCGGCAGCACCCATCCGGTGGGCGCACCCTTCAGCGCCGGATCCGATGAGATCGACAGGTGCGTCTTGGCGATACACACCGGTAGCTTTCCGAACCCGTTGCGTTCGTAGCTTTCCAGCTGCCGGGACGCCTTGAAGTCGTACTCGACGCCCTGCGCGCCGTAC
>JAICHZ010000154.1 GCA_025924655.1 Pseudonocardiaceae bacterium
CACGGCGACACCCTTAAGCGAGCGTGTGTCTGTTTCCGTTACCGTCCGGATGTTCACTGCCTGTCGCTGGCTGAATCCATGCCGGATCCTACGTGCGGCCTGGGGACTGGCTGAGCTGCCACGCGCCAAAGCCTGCGCGCCGGACGACACCGAGAGTGCCCGACTGTGCGGACAGGCCCGCTGGGATGGGGCCCCCTAGTTTCCAGTGCTCGGGAATACGTAGGGTGTCGGACCTGGTTTGGGTGACTTCATAGATCGACCTTTGTCCACGTGTCAGGAGGTCAGACCGTGATGGTCCATTAATTGCCGACTCGCCGTTGCTGCTTCTTGGAGATTCATCGCCTTAGATAGTAACGCATTGGTATTACCAATGGTATTGCCACTCTCGCTCAAGTACATCGTATGGGACTCGTCACTCTGGCGGGGTTGCGCCGCTGGCCGGTGTGCCGACCGAGGTCGTGGGCTACCTGGCCGCGCCCCGCTCACCACTCGTGTGGCCTTGCGTCCCGACAACCTGGAGGTGGCTACCAAGGCCGTCGTGGGAACCGAGCTACTCAATGAGTTTGGCGACGGTGAGCAGCACGGCGGAGTCTTCGAGCGCTTCGAGGGAGTGTCGGGCGTTGGGGACGATGAGGAGGTCCCCGGGGGAGCCTTCCCAGTCGAGATCGCCGGCGCTGAGGCGTACCCGCCCGTGTAGCACGTGCACGGTGGCTTCGCCGGGATTGTCGTGCTCGTCGAGCTTGTGGCCGGCGGTCAGCGCGATCAGGGTTTGGCGGAGCAGGTGTTCATGGCCGCCGTACACGGTGCGCGCACTGCGCCGGCTGGAGGCTTGCCGCGCGATCTCGAGTTGCTCGCGGGCCAGCGCGGTTAGCGACGACTTCTCCATGGATGCAACCTTTCCGAGCCCGGTTTCGCGGGTAGGTTCTGCGGACTCCTCGGTCCGGTTTCAGATGGTTTGGCGGTAGCCGAAGAATTCGTGGTCCTGGTTGTAGCCGCCGTAGCCGCCGCCGACGTCGTGGAAGTCGGCGACGAACTCGATACTCTTGATCCATTTGACGAGTTTGAAGCCGAGCTGGAGCTCGTTGCGCAACCGCAGTGGGGCGCCGTGCCCGAACGACAGCGGCTTGCCGTTCATGTCGTAGGCCAGCATCGTGAGGTGGTTGCTCATCTGCTCGATCGGGTGTGCGTCGTAGTAGGTGCCTCCGTCGGGGCCGTCACCGAGGGAGTAGAACACCACCCACTTCGCCTCGGGGGAGGGTCTGACCAGATCGAGGATGGTCTGCATGGACACTCCGCCCCATTTCGCGACGCCGGACCAGCCCTGGATGCAGAAGTGCTGGGTGATCTGCTCGTGGTGGGTCAGGGCATGTAGCTGGGTCAGGTCCAGCTCGACGGGGTTGGCGACGAGGCCGCCGATCTGCAACCGGTAGTCGGCGAAGTTGCCTTCGTAGAGCGTCTTGTACTCGTCGGTGTCGGGGTATTTCCCGTTGTGCCACAGGTAGGGCGAGATGTCTTTCTCGGTGTACTGGCCGGGTTTGGCGTCGAGGTGCTCGAACAGGCGCTGCAGGGGCCCGATCAACGCGTAACCGACGCACTGGACGACGCGGGGGTGGCGCAGGGTAAATGGGGTGGCCGCGACCCAGCCGGCGATGATGACGACCATCGAGGCGGCAAAAACCCAGAAACCGATCCAGGAGTGATCGTCTCGGCCCGCGTACATGTGGTCGAGGTTTTCCCGCATCGTGGTGGCGAAGACCAGCGTCACGTGTATCACGATGAACCCCAGGAACCAGCACAGGACGAGGAAGTGCAGCGAGCGGGCGGTCTGGATGGACAGCACCGAGCTGATACGCCGGAACCGGGTGGACAGCGCCGGGGACATACCTAGCCCGGTCACGATGGCCAGCGGTCCGGCGACGAACACGGTGACGGTGTAGGCGAGCAGCTGCAAGCTGTTGTAAGCCACCCAGCCGTTATCGGCGGGCCAGTCCAGCGACAGGTACTGGATCGCTACCGAGGCCGCGTTCGGGATGGTGTCCCAGCTGGTCGGGACGAGTCGCTGCCAGTGGCCGGTGGTGAAGATCATGATGTAGAAGATGGTGCCGTTGAGTAGCCACAGGGTGTCGATACCGAGGTGCCACCAGCGGGCCAGCCCGATGGAGTGCCGTAGCCCGGGCAGCCCGACCTGCGCGGGCAGGGACACGGAGTCCTGCTTCGCCGTCCACAGTGGGTCGTCGGGGACTTCGTGCTGGAACCGGAACCAGTCCTTGCCCGGTGTGCTGTGCCGGGTCCAGTACAGCCGGGGGTGATCAGTCATGATCTGGAGCCCGGACCGGATGATGAAGATCAGCAGGAACAGGTTGAAGAAGTGCTGCCAGCCCACCCAGACGGGGATTCCCCGCTGTCCGTTGGGCGGTGCCACCGTTCCGGGGTATTGGTCGATGAACGTCGCTACCGCCGGCAGGGCGCGCAGCTCTTTGGCCAGCGCTATGCCGACGATCAACACGACGAAGCCGATCGGGAGCAGCCACAGCAGGTTGAACCATCGGGACCGGCCGAGGCGCACTCGTGGGGCGATCCCCGATACGGCGGGCACCGACCCGGCCCACGTGGCCACATCGATGGCGTCCTCGCCGCGGGTCAGTTGCGGGCGCCCGTGCGGCGCCGCAGGGGGTCGGTCGGACGGGTCGGCGTGTCCGGCCCCCACCGGCGGATCATCGGTGGCATCCCCGGGGCGGTGCTGGCTCAGCGGCTCTACCGGCGGCTGGCGCCAACCAACGACCGGCGGCTGCTGTGGTTGTCCCGGCATCATCGCTTCAGAAGGACGTGATCGAGGTGGCGCCGCGGCGTGGGCGTCAGCGCGGTGCAGCCCGGCTGTGTCCAGCCGACGCGGAGCACAAGTTGGGGGAACAGTTGTGGGCCGACGAGATGGGCGCTGATCGAAGCTCGGGTCTGTGCCACTTCCAGTGGCTGGCTCAAGGGTGTGGTGGCGAGCTCCATGTTGGTGGCGGCGAGCAGGACCGCGCTGGTCGCCTCGCCGGCACGCAGCGCGCCGAGACGATCGTCGCGCTGGCTGGCCAGCACCATCAGGACCGAGGCGTCCTCGTGCTCGAAGCTGTGTGGTGACTGGGCAAGTCGCCCCTGGATGAACGCGCGCATCGGAACTTCGCCGGGGTGGTCGATCCCGGAAGTGACGGTGCTGGATTCGATACCGTCGCCCGCGCCGGCGTACCGGCCGGTCCACCGCGCCAGCTCCGCCGCATAACCCATCTGTTGTCTTTGCAGGCTCGCCGAGTGGGTGATCATCGCGATCAGGCGCTGTCGGGCGGCGTCACCGGCCACGACGTGCAGCCCTGTCTGGCAGTCGGCGGCGTGCTCGATCAGGATCATGCGCAGGCCCTCGTCGACGGGTTCGTCGCTGAAGCGGCGGCGGTCGGTGCGCCGCAGCGGGATCGCCCGGGCCAGCGCCGCCATGTCTGGCGGTGGGGCCGCGGTCGATGGCTGTATCCGGGCGAGGTGATGGATGTTCTCCGGATCGGGGAAGCGGTCAATACGAGCCGACCAGCCGAGACCGGCCAGCGCGACGACCAGGTGGTGCAGTGCCGCGCCGCAGCTCAGCAGCAGAGCGCGTCCATCCAGGTCAATCACGATCAGATGCCGATCCGGGTCCGCGAACAGGTCCACAACACTGGTGGTGCTGATACGCCAGCGCCACGGCTGGGAGTTGCAAACCGATGGTGCGCGCACCGCGGATCTCAGCGCCCGGTCCAGTGTGGCCTCGTCGGGAATGACAGTCGATGAGATCATCCCCGCCCCTTTCGATCTGAGATCCTGCGACTCTGTCGCGGGTTGCACGATCCGACCAAGGTCTGGGGCCAGCGTTGATCAGCCTAGGCGCTCCGAGACATCGACGCCATGGAAAAGCAACACGTCAAATGGTCCCGGTCATCCGGGGGCGCTTTGCAACGCTGTCGCACCCGCCGAGCTCGCAGACCCCAGAACGTCGGTCGAGCCGCTACGGCGCACGGCGGTGCGGCGGCTGTGCGACACCTGCGCCAAACAATCTAGAAAGTGGGCCGGCCTGCTCGGCTGCTCTGCAGGCGTTCATCGAGCCGCCCTCCCCGGGACGACCGCTGCCGCCGGTGGCGATCGTGCTCGCTGACGGCTCCAGCACCCGTAGCGACGCCACCGATGTCGACTTCGACTGTGCCCCGCTACACCTGATCACCGACGCGACCCTGACCGAGCTGGGCGGCCACCACACCGATGGAGCCGTCGACCGCAGAAGGTTCCGACCGATATCGTCGTCGCCGGCGCGGGACCAACAAAGGGACGCTTGACAACTTACAACCGTGGGATGTCTCGACCCCTGCGTCTGGTCGACTACATCCTCGGTGCCGACGGGAGGGGTTACCCGCGACCTGGTCGCCCACGGACAAGACCACGCACGCTGATCAGCGCAACGGCAATGCGCCTGCGATGCACGGCAGCCTTGGACGGCGGGGTGAGTGGCGTCTGTTTACTCTCTTTGGGTGAATCGCTGGACCCAGCCTCGCCGTGCGTAACACAGCTGAATATTAAGCGATAGTTAACCTAAGTGGCCGTGTTTGGCCGTGGATAGTCACAGGAATGCGGGCATCGATGTTCTATCGCGGTCAAAAATTCGTTGTATAAGCGAGGTGGGCGGCCCTGCATCGCTAGCACTTTCGAACGTGCGACCTTACGTGATCGTCTCCACAAGCAAAGGAGTACTCCATGACTGACCCCGACCCGGCCGCCGGCCAAGCCTCGACCCCGCCTAATATTCCAATTTCTAGGGCAGATCAGCCTGCCGCGGGCCCCCCGATCGACAAGTCCGTCGGCGCAGCACTCGTCCTGACCTTCTTCTTCGGCCCACTCGGTCTTTTCTACATCAATGTACGGGACGCTCTCATCGTCCTCGTCGTTTCAATCATTGTCGGCATCATAACCCTCGGTTTTGGGCTGCTGCTTGTCTGGCCGATCACTATGGTGTGGGCTGCCGTGACCGCAAGCAAGAGGCATCAGGAATTCGAGGCATGGAAGATTGGAAAACTCGCCGGTGGCATGAATTACGGCACGATCTAAGACTCAATTTATTTGGCGGCCCGCACAATAAGTTGAAATTTGTACTTTACGCGGTTGGTGATGAGCCTCGCTTCATATCGATTTGCATTCAACTCGGTACATTTGGATTCGGTGTCCGATTACTCAATGTTGATCCTAAACATGACCAACGGGCGGTAAGTAGCATGACTTATTGTGTGCTCTCGGGGGGAGGGCGAGGGACGGTGGGTAAACGTGTTTGAGGGTCCTTATACCAGGCTGGGGGCGATTGCCGGCGTGCTTGCCGTTGTTGTGGCAATCGTGGCTCTCATCATCAACTTGCCCAGCCCAGAACCAAGGCGCTCTCCTATGACCACTTCCACTTCAACGGCGCCACCTCTTTCTTGGAGCTCTGGATCTCTAGCGATTCCGGCCGAAACGGCTTCACCTTCCTCTCCGCCCATGACTACTTACATCGAAGATTTGTCTTACACTGCCGACAGTGATCCCTACGACAACCGCGATGTAGCGCATATCAACGGAAAGTCGTACACCCACTCGCAGGCGGCTCAGTTCTGTTTCGGATCACACGAGCGTAAGTGGGGCTACACGCTGGAACGGAGCTACGCTCACTTACGCGGGACGGTCGGCCTGAGCGACAACTCAGCTGCTGGCGCCGTTGTGAAGTTCGAAATTTTTGCCGACGGTCGTAGTGTCTTCGCGAAAGAGATGCGACGTGGTGAGGCCGTGGCCATCGACCTGCCAGTCGGGAACATCCTGACAGTAACGCTTGTGTCAACGCTTCTATCCGACGAAGGTAGTTGTGGAGGTGCAACGGCTGAATGGGGAGAAATGCGAGCAGAATACCTTTAAGTAGCTCACCTTCGACTCGGCCACGTGCAGTCAAGAGGCGACGGCGTTGTGACGGGCTGGCCTCGATGGCTACAACGCACTGTCCTATTTGCACTGGCTTGTGGAGCGTCGGCGCCCAGCTAAACGTTCTCCAGTTCACGTCACCGCCTATAACGAACATGTATGAAGCTCTGGCCACGGCCGGGCGCCCAGTGATGATGGGAAAGGTAGTCTGATGTCCGATCTACGGTTCTGCCCGAACTGCGGCGAACGGTTCGGTGCCACGGCGCGGTTCTGTGGTGGATGCGGACAGGCACTGCCCGCATCGACGTCTTTCCCGGCGGAGGCCGGCTCCCAGGCCCCAGGCGGCGCGGCCACCGATGCGGCGCCTGGGGGCAACCGTGCGGCGTCGACGTCCGAGCAACGGCAGCCTCCGCAGCAGCCGCCGCAGCAGGGATTGGCGGACACTGGTGCTGGACCCCGGGCGGATGCCTCGTGGTCACCTTTGCCGGGATCGTCGCTTCGGCCGAACTGGGACCAGCTAAGCGGCCGCATCGATGATCTCCGAGGTAGCTTCGTCACGGGGGATTGGGCCGGCGCCGCCCGTACCGCCCTAATCCCTATCGGTGTGGTGTTCCTGATTGCGGTACTCGTGGCGTGGAGCACTCCGCTGTCGTTCGGGCAGACGGTCGCCGTCGGCGCGATGTTGACCAGCCTGGCCGCCGGCGGTGATCTGTCGATCCACGGTGGAGTGGCCAACACCGCGGTAAACGGATCGATTTCGATTATGCCACTCACCCTTACGCTCATCGGCTGCGCGCTGCTCGGCGTGTTGTTCTACCGCTGGCAACGGGCGCGCCCCAGGCAAGGCCTTGTCGAGTTTGCGCTGGACGTCGCCCGCGTGTGGGTGGTCTCGCTCGGCGGTCTTCTCGTCGTGTGCCTGATCGGGCGCTCCAGCTTTGGCGCCTCGGACGGTTCCGTCGTGAGCAGCAGCATATGGGCGACGTTGTTCAACGGCACGCTTTGGCTGGTGATCACGGCAGTGGCGGTGCTGGCGTGGAAGCTGCCCGAGTTGTTGCCGGCACGGGTCCACGCCTGGCGCGATGCCGTATCGGCTCCGACCCTCGGCGTCTTGGTCGCGGTGGCGGTGTCCGCCCTCGGCTCGATCGTGACACTCATCATTGTCACAGTGGCGACATCGAACTCCAACACGTTGACCTACACGTCGGTTTCGCTCTTCCTCATGGTGGCGCCGTCGGTGCTGCTGATGATGTTCGCGTTCGCGCTCGGCGTCCCGCTGTCATTGTCCGGACAGGCCACCCAGGTCTTCAGCGCGCTACCCGGTAATGCCGCTGCGGGTACCTCCTTCGGTTTGCTGGATGCCGCGGACCTGGATGCGCGGTGGTGGCTGTTGACGCTGTTCAACATCATCGCAGTGCTCATTGGCGGCGTGGTCGCGGCGCTGCGTGCGCCGACCCCAGGACAGGGCCGCCGCACCGGTTGGCGCATGGGCATCGTCCTCGCCATTGTGCTGACCGCCGCCGCGGTCTGCACTGGCGTGTCGCACACCGGCGAGGTGCCGCTACTGGGTGCGAGCGAGGTCGGGATCAGCTTAGACGGCGTGGCCGCGCTACTGCTCGGGCTTGCTTGGGGCGCACTGACCGGATGGGTCGGGGCCCTGCTCGCACCCGGCTTGCCCGAGTCGGCCATTACCTCGATACGCGGCTGGAACAATCGAGATGATAGTCCCGAGCCTCACGGCTCCCGCCCGTGACAACCGCGATACCCCGAACGTGTGTCGCATCGCCACGTTCCCGAGCGCCGACGACTACGCCAACTCGGCGACGGGACGAAAGCCTACGCATCGCTGTCAGACCGCATCGCGGTCATCGACGTCAAGTCCCAGACCGTGACAAGCATGATCGACTTACCCGATGTCGGCCGAGTCGCGCTCTCGCCCGACGGCTGGCGCGGCTACGCATCTAGCTACTCCGCGAACCAAGTGAACGTTCTCGATCTTGCTACGAATCAGATCGTCGACCGAATTCCGGTCGGGTCCGAACCGGGCGGTGTGGCCATGACCCCCGACGGTCGACAGGCCTACGTCGCCAACGCCAAGTCCGGAGATGTCTCCGTGATCGACCCCGCCTCAGATCGCGTGGTCGCGACGCTTCCCGTGATCACCCAGCCAAACGACCGAGCGTGGGGTGTGCAGGTCGCGCCGGACGGGCGCTACGCGTACGTCCGCCTCGATTCGGAGATCGTCGCGATCGACACGTCGACGAACACGGTGGCCGGACGGGTGAAGGAGGGCGTGTTCCCGACGGGAATGGCCATCACTGTAGACGGAACTAAGGCCTACGTCAGTCATCACAGCGACAGCGTAATGACTGTGCTCGGGTCAGGCTGAGGCCCCGACACGAGCGTGGCAAGCCTGACCCTCAACGTCGTGTCGCCTGCCATGAGCATGGGACCGGTCTGAGCGGTTTTTTGCCAGCTTCATGGGACCACCTGGATTGCCAGTTATGGGACCACCCGGCGTGTCGTGCCGGTCGGTCCTCGGTTCGCTCGTTTGA
>JAICHZ010000155.1 GCA_025924655.1 Pseudonocardiaceae bacterium
GATCAGCCACAACCACTACGACCACCTCGATGCCCCGACGCTGCGGCCGCTGGCTCGGGAGACCCCGGTGGTGGCTCCTCGTGGGCTTGGCCGGTGGTTTCGTCTGGTTTCGTCGCCGCGGTTGTACCGACGTGACTGAGCTGGACTGGTGGGAGTCGGTTCAGGTGGGCGCGTTGGAGGTGACGTTCGTGCCAGCGCACCGCTGGAGCCGCCGCGGCCTGTTCGACCACTGCGCGACCCTGTGGGGCGGCTTTGTCGTCACCGTGGCGGGTGGCCTGCGGGCGTACCACGCCGGGGACAGCGCCTACGGGCCGTTCTTCGCTTCGATCGGGCCTCGGTGCCCGGGGATCGACGTCGCGATGCTGCCATCGGCGCGTATGCGCCGCGCTGGTTCATGCGCACGATGCACCTGGACCCGGAGGAGGCCGTGCACGCGGCCTGCGACGCCGGGGCTCGGGTGATGGTGCCGATGCACTGGGGCACCTTCTGGCCGTCCCGGGAACCGGCGCTCGAACCGAACGAACCCGCGCCGCCCGGGCTGCCGCGGGCCGGGATCGCGGAAATCTGTGGGATCTCGCGGTACGGGAAAGCCGCCCGCTCTAACACTCCGGCCTGTTTTCTACCGGACCGTACATCAGCCGAGCGATCGTTCAGACGCTCTTGTACCTATCTGGAAATTGTTACTTATCGTGACACTTGCATTCGTTGAGTAGCCATGCGCTAAGGTGTTAGCGTAACGTGAAGCGACCGTCACTTACGGAGAAAACGTTACGCCGTTCAGGTGATCTACGTGCCACCTCGTTATGAAGCGCCTCCCTACGCGATGTCTATTGTGACGGTTAACTAGGGGTTAACCACTCACTGGCATTTACGAGGGCGAAGTCCGACCCGACAGGGCTCAGCTCGCAAACAGCTATATCCACGGTTCGGAGAGATGCACATGTCCCCCAAACAGATCGTCGACGCCTGCAATGAGACCGCAGCCGTGGTAGCTTCTCCTGCCTACGCCCCGGACCGGAGCCGTACTCAGCGGCGTGGCCGCACCGCGGTGGTCGCCGCCGCCGTGGGTGCGTTCTCCATCCTCGGCTCAATTCTGCTCGCGCCCAGCGCCTCGGCCGATCCGTGCGGCAGCGGATGCAATGTCAGTAGCGGCCCCCACAGTTCGGCTACAGCTAACGTCACCCCTAACAGTCGTAACTCGGTCGACGTCTCGGCCCACGGTAGAAGCAACGCGTTCGCTGATGTGAACGGCAAGGGCAACGACAACGTCACCATTGCCAATCACCACAGCAATGCTATTACAGTCATTGAAGGAAACCACAATAAGGTCAGCACTGGCGCCGATAACCGTGGCACCGCCGTCAACGCCGTGCTCGGCAACCACAACGGCGCAACCGCCACTGCGGACAATCGTGGCACCGCCGCCAACGGCGTCGTCGGCAACCACGACAGCGCTAAAGCCACTGCGGACAATCATGGCACCGCCGTCAACGCCGTGCTCGGTAACCACGACAGCGCAACAGCCACCGCAAACAATCATGGCACCGCCGTCAACGTCCTGCTCGGCAACCACGACAGCGCAACAGCTACTGCGGACAATCGCGGCACCGCCGCCAACGGCGTCGTCGGCAACCACGACAGCGCTAAAGCCACTGCGGACAATCGCGGCACCGCCGTCAACGTCCTGCTCGGCAACCACGACAGCGCAACAGCCACCGCAAACAATCATGGCACCGCCACCAACGTGGTGCTCGGCAACCACGACAGCGCAACAGCCACCGCAAACAATCGTGGCACCGCCACCAACGTCGTGCTCGGCAACTACGGCACGGCTAATAGCTTTGCAGACGGCGCGGGTAGCGTCGCGACATCCATTGCTGCGGACGGCGGCAAGGCCAACTCGATCGCACTCGCCGGAGGCCAGGCCACCGCTACTGCCACCGGCTCCGACCAAACGGCAATGGCCCTAGCCTATGGCAGCGGCACGACTGCGGTAGGGGATAACGCTAGCTGTGGCACCAGTGGGGTCGCTTTCGCAGTCACCACGAGCAACGGCCATATTACTGATTCCTGCTTCGCGATTTGATCCAGTTTCCCGCATCGGCTGACGGGTTATCGGGGGCTCATCACCGAGCGTTGCCGAACGGTGGGTCGCTTCGTAGCGTCCCGCCAGAGCACCACTGTCATCGCCGCCTTCGGTCAGCCGTCCTCGGCCGAAGGCGGCGAAGGTGTTTCTCCACAAGAGGTGACAAGCCATGGCGGGTACACCGCAGCGACCGAGGTAACATGATCGGTGAACGTCGTGAGCTCGACGGTACCGACTTTTTCGGTCGGGCGGAGAGGTCGGTACAGTGGAGTTCACGACACGGTCTTTCGCTCGATGACCCGGTTTGGCACGTGCTTTGTGCAGGACAATACGGGGCGATATGCCAGCTGCGGTATTTATGAGATTGTGGCCGCGAGCGTCGGCGCGGCCCGTGCAATCAGTGCGGTCGTAGGAACTCACGAGGCGCTCAGCACGCTTCTCAATGTGAGAACGTGACGACTGAAACGAGATCAAGGATTGTGGCCTAGCGAATGCCCGCGCAATCAGGTCAGGGTTGACCGCCCACGAATAGAGCTGAGCCGATGATCTGATCGATGACATCCTGTTTGGGAGCGCCGGGTGCGTCGGAAACCCAGACCAATATGACCGAGAACTCATGGTTGCCCTGGGCGTTGGGAGAGGTGGAGCCGGTGGGAACCACAGCGATCTCTGACACGAGTTTGGCGCCGGGATTGGAGAAGTTGAATCGGAGCTGGTACCCGTCCCGGTGACCGACCTTGCTCGGTCCCTGACTGATAATGTTGCCGAGTTTCACGCCTGGTGCAGTGCCTACCGCTTGCTCGACGGACTGTGCGGCCGCCTCCGGGCTGGGCGCGGTGAACGTCGCGAGCCGCGCTAAGCCGGTGGCGCAGGCCACCTCCTGATTACCCATGCAGGTGACAGGAGAGACCATTTCGGGTGTGCTGGGATTGCTGCTGTCGATGACCTGGTGCCAACCGGCGGGGATGGTGACCGCGACATTGATGTTCGGTCCGGATAGCAACAGCCGCTCGGCGTTGTCCGAGCCGCTACCGCCGCCACAGCCGGCTATCAGCAGGGTGGACGCCGCGATAGCGCCGAACGTGGCCGCTCGGCCCACTGGGCGGAGTGACGGGTTGCTCCGTGTCTCAGACACCAATTCCTCCTAGAAACCCGGCTGGGGGCCAGCGTCGGGGTCGTGACCGGCTGTCTGGTCGAGCAGCTGGCCAGGTCCTACTGAATGAAGGATCAAGGATAGCGACGATCGGGCTATTGGCACTGGCGGTCTGGCACCTTTTTAGCTTCCCGCGAACCGTCGCTCGACTCGATTAAACCCGCCCGGGGCCTGGGCTGTGTCGCACTGACGTACCGGGTTGGACTGGTGTGAGTCGGTCCGGGTGGGCGAGTTGGAGGTGACGTTCGTGCCGGCGCACCGCTGGAGCCGCCGGGGCCTGTTCGACCACTGCGCGACCCTGTGGGGCTGCTTTGCCCTTACCGTGGCGGTGGCCTGCGGGTCTATCACGCCGGGGACAGCGCCTACGGCCCGTTCTTCGTCTCGATCGGCGTCCGATACCCAGGATCGACGTCGCGATGCTGCGTATCGGCAGGTAGGCGCCGCGCTGGTTCATGCAGACCATGCACATGGACTCGGACGAAACCGTTTAGGCGGCCCAGGTTGTCGGCGCCCAGGTAATGGCGCCAGCACTGGGACTCCTTGTGGCTGTCCCGCGAACCGGCGCCCGAACCCATCAACCGCACCCGCACCGCCTGGGCGCAGGCGATATCGCGCGGATTTGTAAAACCTTCCTGTGGGGCAGAGCCGCCCGCACCGAGCGCCTGGCAAAGCTCCTTGCTGACATGTCCGCGCTGATGTCGCCGAGTTCGACGAGGTGATTGTCGAAGGCTGCTCACAAAGCCCTGTGATCGAACTCGGCGCACAGCGAGCGGGTGTAGCAAAACTACACTTACGGTGAATCCTGGGCGATCGACGAGACCCCGGAGGTTTGCTGGCGGGTGATCCGTGGGTTACCGCGGTAGCGCAGCACCGAAACACCATCCGCGGTCGCAGCGAGAGTGTCACTCACCTCGACGGTGGCTTGGCAGGCTCCAGTCAGCACGGCATCGAGATTAGCGACTGCTAAATCAGCCCCCTGCAGCTGGCTGGTGCCCGCAGAACTGAGGTGCAAAGAACCGGCGCGTCCAGAAAGTGTCAGCACACTGGCTCCCGACTCGGAGGCTACGAGGTGATTAACCCCGACCGGGCCGGTGATCCGGCTGGCCCCGTTGGCGTCCAGCTGCAGCGCCGGACCCGTCACCGGGGAGCCCAGCGTGACCTGGCTGGCCCCGTTGGCGGCCAGCCGATCGAGCTGACCCACGATGACCTCGGCGCGCAGCGTGGCGTTGCGGACGCTCATGCCCGGCTTGATCCCTAGGCGTAACTCGTTACCGGTAACGGTGGCCTCGATCCGATCGGTCAGGTTGTCATCCATTGTGACCGTCGCCTGGGCGGGGCCGCCTGTCTTGAGGTGCACCACGAAATTGGCCCCTGCCACTACCGAAGTGACTCCGGACAGGTCGATTGTGCGGCTGGTGAGTCGGCCGGATCCGGCTACCCCATCCGGGCCGAAGTAGGAGTACCCACCGGGGCCGGAGTAGGAGTAACTGCCACCGGGCGCGCCATCGGCACCGGGCGCGCCATCGGCACCTGGCGCGCCATCGACACCTGGCGCGCCGTTACCCCCGTTTCCGCCGCTACCCCCCATCCCGCCGCTACCCCCGTTACCGCCATAGCCACCGGTATTATTGGAATTTCCGGTAATACCAACACTTCCGGCCGTGCCGGTGCCACCGGTTGAGGGGCCCAGACAGCCGGCCAGCAGGGCCACAGCGGCTATCATCGTCACCGTTCGCCCTATCCCAATAGTCCACCGCGACGTATGACGGTGCGTAGTAGGCCGCATTACGACCGCCCCGCTTGTGACCGGGCTGAACCCTTGTGGGCCAACGTCATGAGCACCGGCCGCACCATCAGGGCGAGCAACAACAGCGACCCAATCCACGGCAGCAACAGCAATCCGATCTGTATGACACCCAAAGTCGCCTCGGCGACGTGCCCGGCCGTTGTTGCTGCGCCGACCGCCTGGGTCAACTCGACCAGCCGTTGCCACACCACCGGCAGCACCTGTGGCACCACGATCAAAAGCCCAACTACCCAGTAAAGCAATGCGGGCACCACGATGACAACCCACAGGGTGATCGTGCGACGGACCCAGGGTTTGAGTTCCAGCACCCGGGGATGGGTGGGCCGCCCGGGGATCATGCTGGCCAGCACTGGTCCCATCCGACTGAACAGATCCGGCACCCCGATCAGGTCACTGAGGATGTAGTAGCCATCCAGGCGGATCATCGGCAGGAACTGGGTGGCGGTCTCGATATGCAGCGCCACGATGGCCACCAGCAGCCACGGTGCCCCGGTGTACAGGTAGGCCAGGCTCATCCCGAGGATGAACACCGCGTTGAAATACACCCCGCCCAGATCGGTGCGCAACCGCCCGACCCGGGACAGCCGGTAGGAGTCGGTGACCGTGCTATACAGTGCTGGCCACACCAGGTACAACCCGAAACCCATCACCCCTGGTTTAGCCCCGCCATAGCGACACGCGGTGACATGACCGCACTCGTGAAACACCCCGGCGGTGAAAATCAAGGCCAGCACCAACAGGGTCAGCGCCGGCTGGTAAACCAGCGCCAAGGCGGCCGGCACGACCTGCCCCAGACCACCTTGCGCGATGATCAGCACGTCCAAGCCGACGAAGCCGGACAGCATGGCCAGTATCACCGCCGGCCAAAACATCAGCTGAAACAGCCCCGCGATGCGCCACACCATCCGCTCGGGGACCACGCCGACCCGGAACTTCAACGCCAACAACGGATCCGACTTCATCGCCATCTTCGCCGGCGCACCGGCCTGGCCGGTGCCCGGAGCCCCAGTCCCCGGCTCGGTCGCCACAATCCCTACCGGGCGCAACCGATTGTCGATCAGATACGACACCTGCTCGGGGTGCACCAGCTTACCGAGTTCGGCACTGAGCACCCCCGCTACCTGTCCCAGGCCCCGCTGACTGTCCAAACTGCCCGCTAACAGATACAACAATCGAGACAGTTGGATCACCTGCCCATCGGCCCGACGCACTATGTAGCGAGGCTCCTGAAACCCCGATCCCTGATATTCCCCGATCAGCTCGGTGCCCTCAGTCAACCGCGGCACCACTTCGACAACAGGCTCAGGCCTGACTACTACACTGTCGGTATTGATGACAACCTCCCCGACTCGACCAT
This sequence comes from Pseudonocardiaceae bacterium, assembly GCA_025924655.1. Classification (GTDB taxonomy): domain Bacteria; phylum Actinomycetota; class Actinomycetes; order Mycobacteriales; family Pseudonocardiaceae. The sequence goes on from JAICHZ010000155.1 coordinate 6,404, forward strand.
ATTTGCGGGTTTACCTAATTACGTGCGTTGGGGAGGGGCGGCCGCGTTGGCCACCCCTCCCCATCGCGGCATCACAGCGATCAGTGATCGCTCAACGGCCCGGCTGGACTCAGTGGGTAGTGACAGCGCCGCCGGCACCGCCGGCACCGCCAGCACCGCCGTTGCCAGCAATGGGGCCGACGTGCTGGGTGTTGTTACCGAAGGTCAAAACGTTGGCCTGAATTCCAATGCAGCCCGCGATCCCGCAGCTGGCATTGCCACCAGCGCCACCAGCGCCACCAGCGCCTCCAGCGCCACCGGTATTAGTGGTGGTAGTGGTCGTATTGTGGTTGTTGTTGAAGATGTGGTGTGGGTGGCCGTGGTTAGGATGCGAGGGGGGCGTCCAGGGTCCCCAATCCCCACCCATAGGGATCATTGCCGATAGGACAGTACGGGCTGGGAGGAGCTCCACGTCCTGCGCATCGAGCTCGGCAAAGGTCAGTGTGTCAGACATTAATTCCTCCGTGGTGGGTGTGATACTCAAGTCGAGTCCAAAGCGTCAATTGGCATGACCGCTCCGAAGGATCGTCCTGCTGAGCAGCTCGACCGGTGATTGTGCCTACGTTTATTCATCGTGAAGAACGGTGAGACGTAACGTGAATTAAGCGGGTTCACTCGTATGGCGGAGTGATTTCTCAGTGCGTGACGAGCTGTGCACTGTCCGTTTGGCGACATCCTCTGTTGCTACTCTTCGAACGCAATATCTCACGCCAAGTGTAGGAGTTAGCCGTCGGGCGCTGTAGAGAAGGAGCGATTCGTCGTTTGCAGGTGCGATCAGTCCGAGAGTGGGCCTGTCGGCGGAAATCGTGATGCGGTGGCGTTCGAATGTTCGTTAAGACGGGAATGTCCGCTTAACGGTCGCAAATCACATACGAGGAGTTGACCCACATGGGTTCTAGCAGTTCTTCGAGCCTGCCGGTGTTGGCCGGGCAAGCTGCCGAGGAGGAGTTGTCGAGCTCTGTTTCTCGGGGCGTAGTGATGATCGTGGTTGCGAACCGGGGTGCTGGCGGTGGTGGGCGTGCGTAGCGTGGGCCTGTGACCTTTCTGCCCCAGCGTGGTACGACTGCGACGAGATTTACCGAGCCTTCCCCCGACCTGCCGCGCACGGTGGGTGCATTGCGCGCCCGCGGGCATGTTCAGCGCGACGTCAAGGGTGAGGTGCGGACCAACCTGCTCGCAGCGCTACGCCATGGCCGAAGCCCGTGGCCGGGCATCGTCGGGTTCGAAGACACCGTGTTGCCGCAGTTGGAGCGAGCGCTGCTGGCCGGGCACGACGTCGTGCTGCTGGGCGAGCGTGGTCAGGGCAAGACCCGTCTACTCCGCACGCTGGTCGGGTTGCTCGATGAGTGGACCCCGGTCATTGACGGTGCCGAGTTGGCTGAACACCCCTACCAGCCGATCACCCCAGGCTCGATCCGTCGCGCCGCCGAACTGGGCGACGACCTGCCGGTGACCTGGCGGCACCGCTCGCTGCGCTACACCGAGAAGCTCGCCACCCCGGACACCAGCGTCGGTGACCTGATCGGGGATGTCGACCCGGTGAAGGTTGCCGAGGGCCGCAGCCTGGGCGACCCGGAGACGATCCACTTCGGCCTGGTGCCCCGGGCGCACCGCGGCATCGTCGCCATCAACGAACTACCCGACCTGGCCGAACGGATCCAGGTGTCGCTGCTCAACGTGATGGAAGAACGCGACATCCAGGTCCGCGGCTACACCCTGCGGCTGCCGCTCGACGTCCTGCTGGTGGCCAGCGCCAACCCCGAGGACTACACCAACCGCGGCCGGATCATCACCCCGCTGAAAGACCGTTTCGGCGCCGAGATCCGCACCCACTACCCGCGGGAGATGGCCGCCGAGGTCGCCCTGGTTGCTCAGGAGGCTGACCTGGCCACCATCGGCGCGGAGGTCGGGGAGCCGCTGCTGGAGGTGCTGGCTCGGTTCGCGCGGCACCTGCGGGCCAGCGCGGCGATCGACCAGCGCTCCGGGGTGTCGGCGCGGTTCGCGGTGGC
>JAICHZ010000156.1 GCA_025924655.1 Pseudonocardiaceae bacterium
GGACTGAGCAACCGGGTCAGCCGTCGTACCACGACGATCGTGGTGATCGCGACAGCCCCCGCCACCAGGTCAGTGGCAACGTGCAGCAGCACTCCATCGGCGCGGGCCTGCACACCACCGCGCAGGTTCCACAGCATGGCGATACCGGCCAGCACCAGCCCGATCACCCAGATCAGCCACCACCCGATGACCAGGCGAGAGGGGCGCGGTCGATGGTCCGGGTGATGACCCAGTGTGGTGTGCTCCAGCTCCGCCAGCGCCGCGCCCGGCACCACCAGGTTCAGTCCCGGCACCAGGGCTCCGACCACCAACTGCCAGCCCGGCCGGGCTGGTCTGACGGCAGCGGCCCGGGCTGCGGTCGCGTGCGCCTGCACCAGCCAACCCAGCGTGACCGCGCCGGCCAACGCAGCGGACAGCAGCGATACGACGCCGCCGGTGACCACCAGCGCATCGCTGGCGTGCAGCGGACCAGCGGGCACCGCATCGCTGCGGCTGGCCAGCAGCAGCGCGTAACGCCACGCCTCTGCGCCTGCGGTGACTAGCGCCAGCATGGCCGTCAGCCCGAGCAGCGGGACCGCCACCGCGGCCAGTGTGCGCATCTGCTCATCCGCCGGGGTGGTCGCCACCGCTACCACCGCAGCTACAGAACCCGCGGCGCCACGTTCGAGTCGGCCACCATGGGACGACCCGCAGCGGCCCAGGCACGCATCCCGCCCTCGACGTTCACCGCGTCCCAGCCCGCCTGCTTGAGGTAGGCCGTGACCCGCGCCGACCGCCCACCCGAGCGGCACACCACGTGCACCGGGCGATCAGGAAACACGGTGGCCAACTCGTCGAGCCGCTGCACCACCTGCCCCATCGGAACGTGCACCGCCGCCGGCGCATGCCCGGCAGCCCACTCGTCGTTTTCACGAACGTCGAGCAGCACCGCGCTACCGGGCAGGTCGGCCACCACGATGGCCGGAACCGAGGTGGTCATGGCGCCAATGGTGCCATAAGGCAGCGAAAAGGCAGTCAGCCGGTGAGCTCCAAGACCGTCAGGGTTCCGCTGTCAAGGTTGCTCACAAAGGCCTGCCGGCCGTTGGGTAGCACCGCGATGCTAGTCGGATTGGCCCCGGTCGGGATGGTCGCGGTGACCTGGTTGGTCCGGGCGTTGATCACGGTGACGCTGTTGCTGCCCTCATTGACCACGTAGGCGAACCGTCCGTCCGGAGCCCAGGCGATGTCTTGCGGATGCTGCCCGACCGGGATGGTCGCCAGCACCTTGTTGGTGTTGGTGTCGATCACCGACATGGTGCCGCCGTCGTAGTTGACATTGGCGACCAGCGGCAGGCTGGGGTGTATGGAGATGCTGTGAGGGCTCGTTCCGACCGGGATGGTCGCCAGTACCTCAAGCGTGGTGGTGTCGATCACCGAGACCACGTTGGACTCGTGGTTGGCCGTGTAGGCACGGGTGCCGTCCCGGGAGAACGTAACCCAGTGCGGGTTCGGTGCGACCTTGACCTCGGCGATCACAGTGTTGGTGTCGGTACCGATCACCGATACCGACGCCGTGTCGTGGTTAGGAACGTAAATCCGTTTGCCGTCCCGGCTGACCGCGGCGAGATAGGGGCGCGCCGGCTGCGGAATCGTCGCAACCACGGTGTTCGACGCGGTATCGAGCACGTCGATCGCATGGATGGTCCGCTGCTCATTGAAGATGCTGACGTATAGCGTGCGGCCATCCGGCGCGAAGGCGAGGAACTGCGGCGGACCCGCTGGAATGGGGATGGTCGCGGTTACCTGGTTGACCGCCGTGTCCACCACGGTGACGACTTGCGCTTTGCCGTTCGCGATGTAGGCGTGCCGACCGTTCGGGGAGACCGCCACGAAGGCAGGAGTCTTTCCGACCTGAATGATCCCGCCGAGCGCGGGTATCGCGACCTCCGGTCCAACATCCGCCGCAGTGTTGGGTCCCAACTGAGCTGTGGTGTCCGCGCCCTGCGGTGGCGCGGCCAGGACCCGGCTCATCGAGACAGAAACTCCAAGGAGGACCACCCCGGCCAATACTCCGGTGGAGATCAGTACCCGCCGTCGGAAAGCGCGGTTCATCGGTGCGGCCGGCGCCAGTTCCGGGGGCGCAGCGGTGAGATCAGCAGGGGAGCTACTAGCCGAGCCGAACGGAATGCTGTAGGCAGTCGCGGCGGGCCTCGGGCGCAGCGGCGGCCCGGGCTGCGACGGGATGTTATCAACCGGCGATGCCAGCGACCGCTCAGCAAAGGCCCCGGTCAGCGCGCGCACCTCCATCTCGGCGTACTTCGCGGGGTCGGCGATGTCGTTCTTGCTGAGCACCGTGGCGAGGTATCCCAGCGCAAACGCTATCGGCACCGAGACCAGCGCCGGGTTCTTCAGCGGGAAGATCGCGAAGTCCACACTCGGGAACATCGACTTCGCGGTACCCGACACGGCCGGCGACAAGATGATCAGCACTACCGAGCTGACCAGACCGCCGTACATGCTCCACAGCACGCCACTGGTGTTGAACCGCTTCCAGAACAAGGAATACAGAATCGTCGGAAGGTTCGCCGAAGCCGCCACCGCGAAGGCCAGCGCTACCAGGAATGCGACGTTCTGGCCGAGCGCGGCAATACCACCGAGAACCGCCAGCGCGCCGATGACCACGGCGGTGATGCGAGCGACTCGCACCTCACGGTCGGGGTCGAGGTTACCGTGCATGATCACGTTCGCGTAGACATCATGCGCGAACGACGCCGACGCGGTGATCGTCAGGCCGGCCACCACAGCGAGGATGGTGGCGAAGGCAACCGCCGAGATGAAGCCCAGCAGCACTTCCCCACCCAGCTGGTAGGCCAGCAGCGGCGCCGCCGAGTTCTCCTGACCGGGCATGCTGGCGATCCGTTGCGGACCACCGTCGACCAGCGCCGCGGCGCCGTAGCCGATCACCAGTGAGAACAGGTAGAAGATGCCGATCAGCCAGATCGCCCACACCACGGTGCGGCGGGCCTCTTTTGCCGATGGCACCGTGTAGAAACGCATCAGGATGTGCGGCAGGCCTGCGGTACCCAGCACCAGCGCGAGCCCGAGCGACACGAAGTCGAGCTTGGTCGTGGTGTTCTTGCCATATTGCAGACCCGGCGCAAGGACGGCCTGGCCGTGCGACGACTTCGCCGCCGCCTCGCCCAGCAGGGCGGACAGGTTGAGCCCGAACGAGCCCAGCACCCAGGCCGTCAACATGCCCGCGCCGATGATCAGCAGGGTGGCCTTGACGATCTGAACCCAGGTGGTGCCACGCATCCCACCGACCAGCACATAGAAGATCATTAAGAGACCGACGACCGCGACCACCAAGGCCTGACCCGCCTTGCTGCTGACGTTGAGCAGCAGGGCGACCAGACCGCCAGCGCCGGCCATCTGTGCCAGCAGGTAGAAGAAGGACACCACCAGCGTCGATATCGCCGCGGCGGCCCGCACTGGCCGCCGGCGCATCCGGAAGCTCAGCACGTCACCCATGGTGAATTTGCCGGTATTTCGCAGCAGTTCGGCGACCAGCAGCAAGGCCACCAGCCAGGCGACTAGAAAGCCGATGGAGTACAGAAAACCGTCGTAGCCGTAGACCGCGATGGCCCCGGCGATGCCCAGGAACGAGGCCGCGGACAGGTAGTCGCCGGAGATCGCTACCCCGTTCTGCGGCCCGGTGAACGACCGGCCCGCCGCGTAGTAGTCAGCGGCGGTCTTGGTGCGGTGTGAGGCCCGGAACACGATCACCAAAGTGACCAGCACGAAGAAAACGAAGATCCCGCCGTTGAGCAGCGGCGCCCCGACGGCGTGCTGGACTAACGCTGCAATCACCAGGCTCCTCCTTCGACCCGTTTGCAGATCTGGCTGCTGACCGGGTCGAGACTGCGGCTCGCGAATTGGACATAAACCGTTGTGATGGCGAAGGTGGAGACGAACTGGAGCAAACCGAAGATCAATCCGATGTTGACGTTGCCAACTACCTTGATGGCCATGTAGTGCGGCGCGAAGGCTGCCAGCACGACATACAGGAGGTACCAGGACAGGAAGAACGCGGTCATCGGGAAGACGAAGCCGCGAAAGCGCTGTCGCAGCATGGCGAAGTCCGGGCTGGTGTGGGCGGCGGCCCAAGGGTCAACCGGTGGCGGCGTGCCCACACCGCCGATGCGTTCGGTGGTGCTCATGCAGACACCTCCAGGGCAGTGATGATCATGCCGATGCTATCTGCGTCGTGAGGACCGGGACACCCTAGTAGCAGGTTGTTCACCGGCGTGCACCGCATCGTGAACCGTTCTGTATGCAGGGGTGATTACCGACGGTGCCGCCCACCACGCATCCGGGGCAGCGCCACTATCCCGGCGCGGGGAGCTAGCTGGCCCAACTCCCGATCCTCGGACAGGCCCAACCGGTCTGGTGCGTGCAGCCGCAGCAGGATGCGAGATACGTCGACCGGGATGCGGTCACTGGTGCGTTGGCTGACCACCACCATGGCCAGGAAGGCCAGTGGCACGGTGAACACAGCGGGCTGGGCCAACAATGTCTGCCACCCTGGCGGGAGCACGCCGGCCGCGGCCGGCAGCACCGCGGCGAACGCCAGCCCGCCACCGGCCACAATGCCGGCCGCCGCTCCGACGTCGGTCAGCCCGCGCCACCAGATACCCAGTACGAGCAGCGGGCAGAACGATGACGCGGCCACCGCGAAAGCCAATCCCACACCTTGCGCCAGATCCAACGATGACACCGCGAGAACGAACGCCAACGGCACCGTCCAGGCCGCCGCAGTGGCTGCTCGGAAGTCCCGCAAGCGACCGGGCAGCACGTCAGTGGACAACACTCCGGCGATGCTGACCACCAGCCCGGTGGCCGCGGAGACAAAGGCGGCGAACGCCCCCGCCGCGATCAAGCCACCGAGTAACAGGCCTGGCCATCCGCCCAACGCGGCGCGTGGCAGCAGCAGCAGCGCAGCATCGGTGTTGCCGCTGACCAGCAGCTCCGGGACGTATAGCCGGGCGAGCCAGCCGGAAACCATCGGGAACAGATAGAAAACCCCGAGCAGCGACAGCACCAGCAACGTGGTCCGGCGCGCCGCTCGGCCGTCGGGGTCGGTGTAGTACCGACCCAGCACGTGCGGCAACCCCATGGTGCCCAGCAGCAGCGCCACGATGAGCGAGTATGTGCCCAGCAGCGGATGGCCGCCGGCACCCAGCGGACGCAGCCATTTGTCGTTGTCCAACACGGCACCTCTGATCACCGGAGCCCGGCTGCCCGCCTCGAAGTGCAGTGTGGTGTTTTTGGCGACCCGGTGTTCCCCCGGTGCCCAGTACACCGTCCCGTTAGCGAATTGCCCGTCCTCGTTTCCCACTGCTTTGACCACCATCGGCGCAGCCACTTCCAGCACCACATCGTGATCAAGGGTGATATCGGCGACGTGGGAAAAGTACGGCAGCGCCGAGGCACCCAGCGAGTCCCCCATCCCCGGTTTCTCACCGGCATTGTGAATCAGCAGCACGAAGACCGGGATTGCGAGTGCGGTCAGCTTTATCCAGTACTGAAAGGCCTGCACGATAGTGATCGAGCGCATCCAACCGGTGTAGATGTTCAACGTCACGATCACCATGACCACCGCCGCACCGACCCACTTCGGCTGTCCCGTCACCGCATGGAGGGTGAGCCCGGCGCCCTGCATCTGCGGCACCAGATACAGCCAGCCGATGACGATCACAAAGATGGTGCAGACCCGGCGCAGCCCTACTGAGCCCAACCGCGCCTCGGCGAAGTCGGGCAGCGTATAGGCACCCGATCTGCGTAGCGGTGCCGCCACGAAAAGCAGTAGCGCGAGGTATCCCGCGGTGAACCCGACCGGGTACCACAGCGCGTCCACGCCGCCCTTGAGCACCAGACCGGCGATTCCCAGGAACGAGGCCGCGGACAGATACTCGCCGGAGATCGCCGCGGCATTCCAGCGTGGCCCCAGCGCTCGGGACGCGACCAGGAAGTCAGAGGTCGACCTGACCTTCGATCCGTAGAGCCCGGTAAGCATGGTCGCCGCGGCAATCACGACCATCGCACCGATGGTGACGTAGAACCTAGCTTGCTCGGGCACGCTGGCGTTCAGTTCTCGACCATATCGGCGAAGTCTTGCTCGTTACGGTCGGCGCTGCGGTTGTAGGACCAGGCCACCGCGACGAAGAACGGGTAAACCGCAAACCCGAGCAGTAGCCACGGCAGCCGTAAACCCAGGACGGTGACGGTGCCCAGCGACGGCATCAGGAACAACAGCGGGATGCCCGCGAGCACCACCACGGTGAGCAGCATCAGCCGGATTGACAAGATCAGCTGTACCCGCACCAACTGGCGGACCAGTACCTCACCGACGCTGGTCTGATCCTCCAGCTCGGCGAGAGTTCGCACCACCCGGCGGCTACTACTCCGCTTGGCGAGCACGATCCGTTCCCGCTTGCCAAGCTTGATCTTGGCCGCGACCGGGTAGCCGTTGGCCTCCCGTGCCTTTTCTGCGGCCTCCGCTTCCTGGGCCGCCCGCGTCAGGGTCTCCCACGGGTCGTCATCGGGTCCGGCCGCATCAGTACTCATTGGGGACTCATCGAGACTCTATTGCCCACGCATTGGCGGACTCATCACAACTCATCGGGGTTCATCGGAGCTGCTCGGGAGGTCCAGCCCTGTTTGGCCGCGCGGACCAAGCGATCCTTCAGCTCTCGGGTGTGCCTTCGGCTGACCGGTAACTCGGTGGCGTCACCTCCGTTGCCCACCCTCACCACGTAACCCGACGCCGACATGCGCAGCTCGGTGACCAGCGGCAGGGCGACCAGAAAGGAGCGGTGGATCCGCACGAACCCGGCGTCCGACCAGCGATCTTCCAACTGGGAAAGCGGGATACGGACCAGGTGGCTGGTGCCCTCACCGGTGTGCAGCCGCGCGTAGTCCCCATGCGCCTCGACCCAGCGTACCGACGAGCGCGGCACCAGCTTGGTCGTCCCAGCGAGCTCAACCGGGATGACCTCGTCCTCACTGCCCGGATCCGGTCCGGGGGCGGACGCGTCGCGCCGGGAGGCCACGATCCGTCGCATGGTGTTGGCCAGTCGCTCTCGGCTCACCGGCTTCATCAGGTAATCGGCCGCGCCGATCTCGAAGGCGTCGAGAGCCTTCTCATCGTAGGCGGTGGCGAACACGACCACTGGTGGGTTGGGAATCGCGCCGAGCAGGCGGGCCAGCTCGAGCCCGTCCAACCCGGGCATCCGGATGTCGAGGAACACGACGTCGATCTGGGGCTGCGACGTTCCGTTGCTGCCCCGGTTGTCGGGACGCAAGACCGACAATGCCTCGGTGGCGTTGGTGGCCGTCAGCACGGTGCCGATCCGCGGCTCGGCTTCGAGTACCTCCACCAACATGGATAGCGGACCTGGTTCGTCGTCCACGGCGAGCACGACGAGCCCCGGGTTGTCGTCGTTGCCGCTCATCGACCGCCTTTCCGCCGATCCAGTGTGCCCCCACCAACGCCGACCATCAATCCTGCACATGGCCGGTATCGATGTCCACGGTTGGCGGATAGGTGCCTCTCGTGGTACTCAGTGTGATCGAGCGACGCTACAGTCCGAAGCGGGACCAGGTGGCGCGGTGCTCAAGTGCTTCGAGCACCGCCAACGCGGACTCCGGGCCGCCGCGCCCGCTCAACGCGGCCGCTGCAGGTCCGATCCCCAGCCTAGCCAGCAACGGGCGGCGCGCCTCCACCGTGATGATCTCCGCGTCCGGATATCGCTTGACGATCTCCCCACGCATTGTGCCGAGCCTGTCGATCAAACCCAATTCCAGGGCCCGGCGACCGCTCCACACCTCACCGGTGAACAGGTCTTGCTGACCGGTCACCAGCCGATCGCCGCGACGCGAACACACCCAGTCACGGAACATACCGTGCAGTTCGGTCTGCATACTACGCAACCACACCACGTCGTCCTCGCGCTCAGGCAAGAACGGGTCGAGCCGGGATTTGTTCGCCCCCGCCGTGTACAGCCGCCGCTCGACTCCGAAGCGCTCGAGCAGACCGTGCAGCCCGAACCCCCGGCTGACCACCCCGATGGAGCCGACCAGCGACGTCGGGTGAGCGACGATCTCATCAGCGGCACAGGCGAGCCAGTACCCACCGGATGCGGCGACGTCCTCGCAGAACGCCAGCACCGGTACGTGCTTAAGATCGGCCAGACCGCGGATCCGGTCCGCCACCAGTGCCGACTGGGTGGGCGAACCTCCCGGCGAGTTGATTAACAACGCCACCGCCCGCAGCCGGTCGAAGCCGAAGGCCCGGGTCAGCACCGACTCCAAGACGGACAGGTTGATCACTCCGCGACCCAGCGGTGCCGCCGTCGGTGTGATCACGCCGTGCAGTTTCACCGCAGCTACCACC
>JAICHZ010000157.1 GCA_025924655.1 Pseudonocardiaceae bacterium
CAGGAACGCGGTGGCATCACCCATGCGGCGACAGCGGCGACGAAGTCATCGAGACCCACGAGGTTCCCGAGTCGTGGTGGACGCCCAGCAGCCGGACCGCGTCGCCGTTGTCCCGCACCCGGCGAACCGCCATTCGGAGCCGAAATGCGGTTGCAGCCACGGCGCCGATCGCCATTCGGAACCGAATAGCGATCCCGGACCTCGGGTTCAACCGGCGATGCGGGCCAGTTGGGCTGAGAGGTGCGGCTGTAGGGGTAGGCCGCGCAGGGCGCGTTCTTCGGCGTAGACGAGGTCACCATTTTCCAGGATGCCGTATAGCCGGGCCGCCGCGGTGGTCTCGCGGGCCGTGTCGGTCCGGGTGATGGCGTCGGTTTCGAGCTCCCACGCCGTCTCGCCGGTTCGACCACCGTAGTAGATCTCGCAGATGCCGAACATGTGCGCGAGCACCACCTCGATGGTCTCCTCCTCGTCCATCCGCCACCACCCGACTTCACGGGCCGCCGGGCGCAACACCTGACCAGATGCGTTCAGCAGCCAGGCTCGCGCCTCGTAGACCAGAAACGGCCTGCCGTCATGGGCAAAGGTGATCTGCTGGCCGTAACGGAACTCGCCGAGTAGCGACGGGTACTGCGCGAGACCCTCGCCGCGCCACACCCCCACCAGTGGCGCGAGCGGCTCGCATTGCGGGTGTAACTCGATGTTCTGCCCCAGCGTGACGGCGTCCATGCTGATCGGCAGATCGTCAAACCAGGGCAGGGTGCGGTCAGTGGCACCGTCGCCCCCGTCGGTGTCTGGGCTGGTGTCGGACACATCGCTGTTCACCACTGAATCCGATCACGAATCGGCCCGCTGCGCTAGGCAACCGATCGGCAGTAACTGCGTCCTTAGCGGTGTTCTTCGGGTGATTCATCCGGGAGGCACCGCCCGCCGCCGAAGCTGACGGGTGGACGCGTCGGACCCGGCCGGAACCGGACGCCCTCCCCCCGCCCGGGGCTGGCCAGGTCACGCGTAACTGGTGAATAACACACTACGTACGGACTGCATCGCAGCGGTAAGCTTATCCTCGGTAACCGAGGGGGTCTCTGTGATGCGTTTCTTTCGCCATGCCTTAGTATCACTCACCATTGCCGCCGGATGCGCGGTATTCACTCCCGCGATGGCGGCCGCCGCCCAGTCGGCTGCCGCACCGTGCGGAGCGTCCGCATCGGCCTGCATCAGTCTCAGCAGCCACCAGGCTTGGCTGATGAGTGGTGGTAAGGTTACCTACGGACCCACCCCGATCACCTCTGGCAAGCCGGGTCAGCGGACGCCGCCGGGCGTGTTCCACGTGTTGTGGAAAGATAAGAATCACCGTAGTTCGGAATTCCACAATGCTCCTATGCCCTACTCTGTGTTCTTCACCAGCACCGGTATCGCTTTTCATGAGGGTAGCCTCAGCAGGGCATCAGCCGGGTGCATTCATCTCAGCCACACCGCTGCGACCACATTCTTCAACAAACTGTCGGTTGGCCAGGTCGTCCAGGTCGTGAGCTGAGGTCATGACCGCGGGGAGGCCGACGTAAGCAGTTCCCGCAACGCGGGCAGCAGCGCACGCAGCGCCCGGCCACGGTGCGATATGGCATCCTTCTCGGCCGGCTCCAGCTCGGCGGAGGTACGCCGATCACCATCCGGCACGAAGATCGGGTCGTAGCCGAACCCGTTGCGGCCGCGAACTGCCCGGGCCAGGGTGCCGCGCCATTGTCCGCGGACCACGGTCTCGGTCCGTGACGTATCGACCCCACGCGGTACGACCAGCGCCGCGGCGCAGATGAACGCTGCACCACGACGATCTTCTGGTACGTCCGCCAGCTGATCGAGCACCAGTTGCAGGTTTGCGGCGTCGTCGCCGTGGCGGCCGGCCCACCTGGCCGACAGCACCCCGGGCATTCCGTTGAGCGCGTCGACCTCCAGCCCCGAGTCGTCGGCGACCGTGGCCAGCCCAGTAGCTGCCGCCGCATCGCGGGCCTTGGCCAGCGCGTTGCCTTCGAAGGTGGCAGCGGTCTCCGGGTTCTCCGGGAACGGCGGCACGTCGTCGAGCCCCAATACCTGCACGCCGCTGAGATCCGAGGAGGCCAGAATCCGCCGCAGCTCGACTAACTTCTGGGCGTTGCGCGTCGCCAGCAGCACCCGAACTGGGCTCACGACCGGGGCAACTCACCCGGGTAGGGCTGGGCCAGCGCGGTCACTTGGAGCGCGGTCAGCTCTTGGCAGCCCTTGAGCGCTACATCCAACATCTGGTCCAAGGTGGACCGAGCGAAGGTGGCGCTCTCCCCGGTGCCCTGCAACTCCACCAGCGCGCCGGTATCGGTGGCCACGACGTTCATGTCGACCTCGGCGCGGCAGTCCTCCTCATAGGGCAGGTCCAACCGGACCCCGCCGTCCACTACTCCGACGCTTACCGCGGCGATCGAGCAGGTCAGCGGTTGCGGGCGGCGCAGCCGGCCGGCCGCCCGCAACCAGGTGACCGCGTCGGCCAGCGCCACGTAGCTACCGGTGATCGCCGCGGTGCGGGTACCGCCGTCGGCCTGGATGACGTCGCAGTCCAGCGAGATGGTGTTCTCCCCGAGCGCAGAAAGGTCGATGCAGGCGCGCAAGGCGCGCCCGATCATCCGGCTGATCTCATGCGTCCGGCCCCCGAGCCGGCCCTTGACCGACTCGCGGTCGCTGCGGGTGTGGGTCGAGGACGGCAGCATCGCGTACTCCGCGGTGAGCCAGCCCTGCCCGGAGCCCTTGCGCCAGCGCGGTACGCCCTCGACCACGCTGGCCGCACAGAGCACTCGGGTGGCTCCGCACTCGATCAGCACCGACCCCGCGGGCCACTGTTGGTAGCCACGGGTGATGCGAACCTCCCGCAGCTCCTCGTCGGTTCTACCGTCCGCTCGGGTCACCGCGCCAGCCTACCCACGCGCCGCACCGTCAGATTTCACGACGGCCGAGCCGTCAAATGTCACCGTGGCCGAGCCGTCAAATGTCATAGTGCGTGCCGGCACGGGCCAACTCCGTCGGCCCGTCGAAGGCGGCCCTGGCTTCGGTGAGAACCTGTTCAGCATCGGTCCACGGTGGCACGTGAGTGAGCAGCAGCCGGCCGACACCTGCCGCCGCAGCGGCTTCCCCGGCATCCTTGCCGGACATGTGTATCCCGCCGGGATTGTCCGGTCGGTGCGGCCAGGACGCCTCAGCGAGCAGGACGTCCGCGCCGGTGGCCAGCTCGACGAGCTGCGGGCACGGACCGGTGTCTCCGGAGTAGACCAGCGCGCGCCCCGCGTGGCTGATCCGTACGGCGTAGGCGTCGCAGGGGTGTTCGACGCGTGCTGCGACTACGCCGAGCGGACCGATCCTGGCCGTCGCGCCGCCGTAGGGCCGGAAGGCGTATAGGTCGGACAGGTCAGCACGGTGGCGTTCGTCGGCGTTGGGTGCATAGGCGGCGATCAGACGCTGGGCGGCGTCCGGCGGCCCGTACACCGGTAACACCTCACCCGGCGGTGGGTGCGGGTGGTAGCGGCGGTACACGGTCAGTGCCGAGACGTCCGCGCAGTGATCCGGGTGCAGGTGGGACAGGATGAGCCCGTCAAGGGTGAACGGGTCGAGATAGCGCTGCAGCGCGCCGAACGTTCCATTGCCCAGATCGAGCACCACGCTGGTATCCCCGGCTCGAAGCAGATACCCGGACGCGGGCGACTCCGGACCGGGCACGCTGCCGGAGCAGCCCAGTACAGTCAGCAACATCGTCTTAGCATGTCAGGAACCGACGGCGGGAGCTGTCGCCGTCATCGACGGACCCAGGAAGCGGCGGGCCAGCCGGGCGAAGGACACCGGATCGCCGGTAGCGGTGAACACGTGCTCAGGCTCGTGCATTTCAGCGCGCAGCAAGTCGGCCTCGCTGAGAACGCGCAGCACATCTTTGGCGGTCTCTTCCGCGCTGGACACCAAGGTCACCCCGTCGCCCATGACGATCTGCAAGACACCGGTCAGCAGCGGGTAATGCGTGCAGGCCAGCACGAGGGTGTCCACATCGGCTCGCTGCAGTGGCTCGAGATAGGACTGCGCCAACCCGAGCATCTGGCGTCCCGAGGTCATCCCGCGCTCGACGAAGTCCACGAACCGCGGGCAGGCCACCCCGGTGACCTCCACGTGCGGAGCCGCGGCGAAGGCGTCGTCGTAGGCTCGGGAGCGGATCGTGGCCTGCGTCCCGATCACCCCCACCCGACCGGAGCGGGTGGCTGCGACGGCTCGCCGCACCGCCGGGCGCACCACCTCCACCACCGGGATGCGGTAGCGCTCCCGCGCATCGGCCAAGCATGCCGCTGATGCCGTATTACAGGCGATGACGAGCAGCTTCACCCCACTTGCCACCAGGTCGTCGGCCACTGCCAGGGCGTGCGAGCGGATCTGTGCGATGGGCAGCGGACCGTAGGGACCGTGCGCGGTATCGCCGACGTAGTGCATCCGTTCGTGCGGTAGCTGATCGGCGATCGCCCGCGCGACAGTGAGCCCCCCCACGCCGGAGTCGAACACGCCGATAGGGCCGTCCAAACCGATCACGCGCACCGACCCTACCCGAGGCGCTCCCCCGCATTGAGCGGGCTCAGCGGGGCTAGGCCCAGAGTTGGCCGTCTAGGCGGGCGGCGGCTTCCTCCAGGTCGCCGGAGTAGGCGCCGGTGGAGAGGTACTTCCAGCCGGCGTCGCAGACCACCATGACAATGTCGGCCGGCTCGCCGGTGCCGGCAGCTTTCTCCGCGACGGCCAGCGCAGCGTGCAGGATCCCGCCGGTGGAGATGCCGGCGAAGATCCCCTCGCGTTCAAGCAGCTCACGGGTGCGACGCAGGGCGTCGAGCGAACCGACGGAGAACCGGCCGGTGAGCACCTCCGGGTCGTAGAGCTCGGGCACGAACCCCTCGTCGAGGTTGCGCAGGCCATAGACCAGCTCCCCGTAACGGGGTTCCGCGGCGATGATCTGCACGTCGGGCTTGTGCTCCCGCAGGTAGCGGCCGACCCCGACCAGCGTGCCCGTGGTGCCCAAGCCCGCGACGAAGTGAGTCACCGTGGGCAGGTCGCGCAGGATCTCCGGGCCGGTGGTGCGGTAATGCGCGGCAGGGTTGGCCGGATTGCCGTACTGGTAGAGCATCACCCAGTCAGGGTGCGCTGCGGCCACCTCTTTGGCCCGTGCCACCGCCTGGTTGGAGCCGCCCGCCGCCGGCGAGAAGATGATCTCGGCACCGTAGGCCTCAAGGAGCTGCCGCCGCTCGATCGAGGTGTTCTCCGGCATCACGCACACCAGCCGGTAACCCTTGAGCTTCGCCGCCATCGCGAGCGAGATGCCGGTATTGCCCGAGGTCGGCTCGAGGATGGTGCAACCTTTGGTGAGCCGGCCGGAACGCTCTGCGTCCTCGACCATCGCCAACGCCGGGCGGTCCTTTACCGAGCCGGTGGGGTTGCGGTCCTCAAGCTTGGCCCACAGTCGCACGTCCGACGACGGGGAGAGGTGCGGCAGCCCTACTAGCGGTGTGTCTCCCACCGCGTCAAGTAGCGAGTCATAGCGGGCCATGGCATTCCCTCCAGTCGCACTCGTGCGTGGCGCAGTGTCGTTGCAAGACGATGGGTGCTATGACACTGCTTCCCACTCACGAGCCGGCGCAGCCGCCGGCTACGGCTGGCAGGATCGTCACGTTGTCACCATCGTGCACCGCGGCGTCCAGGCCCCCGGCGAACCGGACGTCCTCGTCGTTGACGTAGACGTTGATGAAACGGTGCAGGGATCCGTCTTTCACCAGCCGGCCTTTGATCCCCGAGTGACGGGTATCCAGGTCCTCGATCACCTCAGCAACCGTGGAGCCGGACGCGTCGACTGACTTCTCCCCCCCGGTGTGAGTGCGCAGGATGGTGGGAACGGACACAGTGACGGCCATGGTCGGATTCTCCTCTGGGTGCGGTCTGCTCACCAGTACCACTACGCATAACCAACCTCGGGCATTCCGGGGAGGTCGTGGCGATCAGGACGCGTCGGGGACGTCGTCAGCACCGGTATGGGAGAACATGTACGACTCGACAACCTCAACCGGCTCCTCGGTCACCTCGCCGTCGATGATGCGGTAAGACCGCAGCTCATGAGTGTCCGGATCACGAGTGGAGATCAGCACGTAATGCGCCTCCGGGTAACCGGCGATGTCGACATCGCGGCGCGATGGGACGGCCTCAGTGGCGGTGTGCGAATGGTAGAACACCACCCACTCCTCGTCCCGGGATTCCAGCTCGCGGTGCAGCCGGATCAGGTCACCGGAGTCGAACTCGTAGAACGTCATCGAGCGCGCGGAGTTAAGCATCTCGATGATCCGCTCCGGCCGGTCTGCGCCCGCTGGTCCCGCCAGGACGCCGCACGCCTCGTCCGGGTGATCCCGGCGAGCATGTGCGACCATCGCGTCGACGAGGTCCCGCCGGATCATCAGCACGCTGCCATCCTACGTGCCAGCCAGCGCTTGGATGAGGGATTCTTGCACCCAGGTCAGCCAGTGGTACACCACCAGGTGCGGCGCACGCGGGTCATCGGCCGGGAGCTCGTCGGGCATGTCCTCGGTCACCTCGAGCACAGTGCCCAGCGCCAACCGGACGTCGTTGAGGGCCGCCAGCCACGCTTGCGCCTGTTCGTCGGTCAGGCGAAGGCGGCCACCGCGCGCGGGGCAGGTGTCCAGTACGACACCGGCCACGCCGTCTTTGACGGCCAGCAGCTCGGGTTCGTGCAGGGCGCGCAAGCCGCCGGACAGGGTGGCGTCCTCGCGGTGGAAATCGGGAAGCAGCCGGGCCAGCACACGATCCTCGGGCGGCGTGGTCGGGCCGGCGGTGATGCCGGTGAGTTCGGCGAGCTCGTCGCGCGGGAGCGCCGCGACCCGCGCCTCGAGCATGTCGCGGACCTGACCGACCATTCCCCGTAGGAGCCCGGCCTCCCGCTCGGTCAGGTGCGCCACCAGCAGCCCGCCGCGACGCCGCCAGCCGTTCACACGTCCCGCTGCATGGTCGCCCAGAGCCCGGCGCCGTGCAGCTTCGCGACATCGATCTCCACTTTGTCCCGAGAGCCCTGGGTCACAACCGCCCGGCCCTTGTGGTGGACGTCGAGCATCAACTTGGTGGCTTCGTCGCGGCTGTATCCGAAGAGTTTCTGGAACACGTAGGTGACGTAGGACATCAGGTTCACCGGGTCGTTCCAGACGATCGACAGCCAAGGCCGGTCCTGCGACTCGACCTCGTTCACCGCTGGGTCGACCTGGGTCTGTTCCAGTTCGACGGGTGTGGTCATAGCACCAATGTTCCCACCAACGCTGGTCATAAGCTCATCAGATGCCCCGGTATACGCCGAACAGCACCGCGCTGCTCACCGACCAGTACGAGTTGACGATGCTCGCCAGTGCGCTGGCGGACGGATCAGCTTCGCGGCGCTGCACGTTCGAGGTCTTCACGCGGGGGTTGCGGGGCCGCAGATACGGAATCGTCGCCGGTATCCCCCGGCTGCTCGATGCGGTGGCTCGGTTCCAGTTCGGCGACGAGCAACTGGCGTTCCTGCACCGGATGCTTGACGCTCGCACCCTGGACTGGCTGGCCAGCTACCGGTTCCGCGGCGACATCGACGGCTACCCCGAAGGCGAGCTGTATTTCCCCGGCTCCCCGGTGCTGACGGTGACCGGCAGCTTCGCCGAGGCGGTGATGCTGGAGACGCTGGTGCTCTCGGTGCTCAATCACGACAGCGCGGTGGCCTCCGCGGCGGCCAGGATGGCCAGCGCCGCCGGGCAGCGCCCGTTGGTGGAGATGGGGGGCCGGCGCACCCACGAGGAGGCCGCCGTGGCCGCCGCCCGTGCGGCCTACCTGGGCGGTTTCAGCGCGACGTCCAACCTCGCCGCTGGGCAGCGCTACGGCATACCAACCACCGGCACCGCGGCGCACGCCTTCAGCATGCTGCATGACAGCGAAGCGGACGCGTTCACCGCGCAGGTGGGGGCGCTGGGCACGGACACCACCTTGCTGGTCGACACCTACGACATCACCGATGGCATCGCTACCGCGATCGACGTCGCCGGTCCGGGGCTACAAGCGATCCGGATCGATTCCGGGGATCTCGGGGAGCTGGCCCGGCAGGCTCGCGAGCAACTCGACCGGCTGGGCGCGCCGAATGTGCAGATCGTCGTCTCCGGCGATCTCGACGAGTACTCGATCGCGGCGTTGCGCGCCGAACCTGTGGACTCCTACGGGGTGGGCACGTCAGTCGTGACCGGTTCGGGCCTGCCGACCGCGGGGATGGTCTACAAGCTGGTCGAGGTGGACGGGCAGCCGGTGGCCAAGCGCAGCACAGCCAAAGTCTCCCGGGGCGGAGCGAAAAGCGCG
>JAICHZ010000158.1 GCA_025924655.1 Pseudonocardiaceae bacterium
CCAGGACCTCGCCGTCGAGACGCTGGTCTTCACCAGCGACGAGGGGCGGGACGTGACAGCGATCTGCTCCGCGGAGCACGCCGCGATCGCCGAGCTGTGTGCCGAGGTCCGCTCGGTCGCCGAGGTTGCGGCCCTGCTGGGGCTGCCGCTCGGAGTGGCCCGGGTGCTGCTCGCTGACATGATCGATACCGGTTTAGTGAGCGTGCACCGCAACACCCGGGGCTTGGACAGCGCGGCGGATTTGTCACTGCTGGAGCGGGTGCTGGCCGGGTTGCACCGGCTGTAGCCCGATCAGGGCGCGACGTCGACGTCGCGTCGCGGCAGGGTATTCGCGATCACCGCGGTGAGCTGCTGGAGTGGCCCGCTGCCGCTGGTCGATGGCAGGGCGACCACGACGTAGACCGGGCGGTCCACCACCACCCAGGTACTGGTGCCACGCCCGACGAGTTCCAGGAGCTGCACTCCGGAGACGTCCAACAGCCGCGAAGTCGCCGTGAGCTCGACGGGCCGGTCCAGCCCGCAGCGCAGCACCACCGGAGGTTCACCCCAGCCGGCCGCCCCCGCAGGGGCCGGGGAAGCGAGGCTCCTGCGTTGTAGGGGGCCCGCATCGCCGGCGTCGAGCGTCTGGGGCAGCGCGGCCAGCAGCCGCGCGCAGTCCGTGGAATTGGCCGAGGGCACCGGAACAACCGCCAGCCGCAGCGGGCCCAGCGGTTGATCGCGCACCATCTCGGCTGCGATGAGCACCCCCACCACCAGTGCCACCGCCAGGGCCAATGCGATCCCCAGTGGCCACCGGGGAATGCCGGCCGGCCGCGCGGAACTCCCTGAGAACACGCCAGATCGCAGTCAGGACAGGTGCACGATGGGGCAGGTCAATGTGCGGGTGATGCCGTCCACCGTCTGCACCCTGGCCAGTACCAGCTGACCCAACTGGTCGACGTCGGCGGCCTCCGCCCGCACGATCACGTCATACGGACCGGTGACGTCCTCTGCGCTGGCGACGCCTGGCAGGCTCGACACCGCCGCAGCCACGGCGGCGGCCTTGCCGACCTTGGTCTGGATGAGGATGTATGCCTGAACCACGGCGGGTCCTTCGTCTCGTCGGCTCGATCGGGTAGTAACGAACCTACCGCCTGGCTCCCAACCTCCTGGATCGGAGGCGTGACCGTGTGTGCTGCCGGTGGTGTCACACCTGGCCCACCGCTGCCGGACGCAGGCGCGGTAGCCGACCTGGGCGAATTCGGGCTGATCGCCCGGATCACGGCCGGTCGGGAGCTGTCGCCGGGCACCCTGCTGGGCCCGGGAGACGACGCTGCGGTGTTGGCGGCTGCCGACGGCCGGGTGGTGGTGACCACCGATGTGCTCGTCGAGGGGGTGCACTTCCGGCTGGACTGGTCCACGCCGCAGCAGGTCGGGCGCAAAGCGGTAGCGGCCAACCTCGCCGATGTGGCGGCGATGGGCGCGGTGCCCACCGCGCTGGTCGTCGGGCTGGCCGTTCCCGGGCGCACGCCGATATCCACGGTGGACGGCTTGGCGGCCGGAATGTGGGCGCAGGCCGCACAGGCCGGTGCCGACATCGTCGGCGGCGACGTGGTCAGCTCAGCGCAGCTCGTCGTGTCGGTGACCGCGCTGGGCGACCTGCGGGGTCGGGCGCCGGTCACCAGGTCCGGTGCCCGACCGGGAAACGTTCTCGGACTGTGCGGCCGGCTGGGTTGGTCCGCCGCGGGTCTTGCCCTCCTTCGCCAAGGATTCCGATCTCCGTTGGCGGTGATCGCTGCGCATTGTGCTCCGGAGCCTCCCTATGGCGCCGGTCCGCAGGCCGCTTCGGCCGGTGCCACGGCGATGATCGACATCTCGGATGGCTTGGTCGCTGACGCTGGGCACGTCGCCGAGGCCTCCGGCGTCGGCATCGACATCGATTCGGCGGCGCTACCGGTGGCCAGCCAGCTGGTCGAGGTGGCCTCAGCGCTGGGCGCCGACGCGCGGCACTGGGTGCTCACCGGGGGAGAGGACCACGCACTGCTGGCGAGCTTTCCCGCTGGGGTGGCGTTGCCTGTCGGGTGGACGCAGGTCGGCGTGGTGCGCGAAGGGCGTGGCGTGACCGTCGACGGTGGTGAAGTACTCCCAGGGGGCTGGGAGCACTTCTCGTGAGTGGCAAACAGTTTTATAGCACTCAATACCACTCACGAGCGGCCGTAGGCTGCCAGCCGTGGAGTGCAGGACGCGGACGCTGAATCATCCGGACGCGCTTGAGCTGATCTTTGCGCTGCAGCAGGAGTACGTCCGCCGTTATGGCGGCGAGGATGACACGCCTACCGACGTCAGCGAGTTCGTCGCCCCGCGCGGGACCTTCATTGTGGGTTACCTCGACAGGACTGCCGTGGCTTGCGGTGGCTGGCGGGCGCATGAGCCGGGGCCGGAGTTCGCTGAGGGGGACGCGGAGATCAAGCGGATGTACGTGGTCCCGGGGGCGCGTGGCCGGGGGCTATCCCGAATCCTGCTCGTTGAACTGGAGCGCCGCGCGGTCGCCGCGGGCCGGCGACGGCTGGTGCTCGAGACCGGAATCCGCCAGCCAGAGGCGATCGGGCTCTACACCTCGTCGG
Source organism: Pseudonocardiaceae bacterium (assembly GCA_025924655.1). Taxonomy (GTDB): domain Bacteria; phylum Actinomycetota; class Actinomycetes; order Mycobacteriales; family Pseudonocardiaceae. The sequence goes on from JAICHZ010000158.1 coordinate 2,604, forward strand.
GCTACTCCGAGATCCCGCAATTCGGGATGTACCGGGGTGACCCACGCAGCCGGTGCTTCGGCAAGCTTCTAGCGGTGGCGGCGCAGCCCGCCTGTTGACCACTCGCTAGGGTCGCACACCGTGCCCGCAGCTGTAGACGAGATCGTGGAAACCGGCTGGGCCGGTGCGCTGGCTCCAGTAGCCGGGCAGATCGCCACCGCTGGTGACTTCCTGCGGGCCGAGATCGCCGCAGGCCGGCGTTACCTGCCCGCGGGATCCAACATCCTGCGCGCTTTCACCCAGCCCTTCGACCAAGTGCGGGTGCTCATCGTCGGCCAAGATCCGTACCCGACGCCGGGCCACGCGGTGGGGCTGTCGTTCTCGGTGCAGCCGCAGGTGCGCCCGCTGCCGCGCAGTCTGGCCAACATCTTTCGGGAGTACCGCGACGACCTAGGCCTGCCCAGTCCGTCGAACGGGGATCTCAGTCCGTGGGCCGAGCGCGGCGTGCTGCTGCTCAACAGAGTGCTCACGGTGGAACCCGGTCGCCCGGGGTCGCATCGCGGCAAGGGCTGGGAGCAGGTCACGGCGCAGGCCATCCGTGCTCTGGTGGCGCGTCCAGCGCAGCCACTGGTGGCGATCTTGTGGGGCCGGGACGCGGGTAGCCTACGTCCGATGCTCACCGATGTGCCGTGTATCGAGAGCGCGCACCCGTCACCGTTGTCAGCCGACCGCGGGTTCTTCGGATCCCGCCCGTTCAGCCGCGCCAACCATCTGCTCACAGACCTAGGATCCGACCCGATTGACTGGAAGTTGCCCTAGCTCGTGCGTCCGGACCGCGATTCGCGCTCTCCGGGTGGGATCGACTCGCGATCCGGCTGCGAATGGCGAGTCGTTTAGCCTCGAGAGACCTTGCCCGCTTTGAGGCACGAAGTGCAGACGTTGAGGCGGTGACGATTGCCGGTGCCGATTCTCGCCCGGACGGTCTGAATGTTCGGGTCCCACCGGCGATGTGTCCGCCGGTGCGAGTGCGAGACCGACATGCCGAAGCCCGGCCCCTTGCCGCAGACGTCGCACACGGCAGCCACGTCACACACTCCCTGGGTTCGTCGCGAAGGCCCGTTTATCGGGCGGTCGGGATGAAGCGTAACCCGACGGTGCACGGCGCCGTGCACCGGGGACGCTATGGGTCGGTAATCTTCGACGTGGGTAGCTCCTGAAGAGCCACAAACCAGCTTACGAACCGGGTCAGACGAAGGCGGTGAGCAGCCGCGGTGTTGCAGTCGCTGGACGGCGCAGCGGTCCGCCGCTGGGCCGTCACCTGCTGCGACGCGCTTGCTGCACACCGTGACGAGATCGATGCGCTTAACGTGTTCCCGGTCGCCGACCAGGACACCGGCTCCAACCTCTTGGCCACCATGCGCGCGGGGCTGGACGCGGTGCTCCGGGCCCACAACACGGACGGGCCCGTTCCGCCGGGCAGCACGGTCGCGGTGCTGGCCCGCGGCGCGTTGAAGGGAGCCCGGGGCAACTCAGGAGTGATCCTGTCCCAGGTATTGCGCGGCCTGGCCGAGCCCCTGATCGGCTCGGAGTTCGATGGCCGGGCCTGGGACGGCGCGGCGCTGCGCAAGGGGCTGTGCCGGGCTGACGAGCTGGCCACGGCCGCAGTGTCTGAACCGGTGTCCGGGACGGTGCTGACCGTGCTGCACGCGGCAGCGCGGGCGGCCATGGCGGTCCGGTCCGATGAACTCAGCGCCGTGGCCTCGGCGGCCACCGCGGCCGCAGCCGGTGCACTGGCCGACACTCCCCGCCAGCTCGCCGCACTGGCCGTCGCAGGAGTGGTGGACGCGGGCGGGCGCGGGCTGATCCTGCTGTTGGAAGCGCTGCTGGCGGTGGTGAACGAGCGGCCCGGTGTGCGGTCCACTGTCGCCGCCGCAACCCTGCTTCGTCCGGGGCATGCGCTGGAAGTGGCGCGGGAAAACGGTCGCACCGAGCAGGAGTACGAAGTGATGTACCTGCTCGACGGTACCGACCAGGCGAACATCGCGAGGTTGCGCGCCGAGCTCGCCAACCTGGGGGACTGTGTGGCTATCGTCGGGTCAGGCGAGACCAGCGCGGGCGAGGGTGCGCAGCTGTGGAACGTGCACGTGCACAGCTCCGACGTCGGCGCCGTGATCGAGGCCGGGGTGCGGGCCGGGCGGCCGCACCGCATCACGGTACTGCGATTCGCCGATCAATCCCGGGCCGATCACACCGACCGGCACTGGTTCGTCATCGACCATGCGGTGCTCGCCATGGTGTCCGGATCCGGAGTGGCTGAGTTGTTCCGCAGGGAAGGGGTGACCACCACCCAGGCCGATAGCAGCCTCGATGAGCTACGCGCGGTTCTCGCCGGCACCCGCGCCCGGCATGTCACCGTGCTGGCAGAGCCCACCGCTGCCGCCAGGGCCGAACTAGCGACCGTCCAGGTCCGGGCCACCGGCCAGGAGGTGGTGGTCGTACCGACCGCGTCCCCGGTACAGGCACTGGCCGCGATCGCGGTGCACGACTCTGCGCGGCGCCCGGCCGACGACCTGGTGGCCATGACCGAGGCGGCAGCAGCGACCCGGCGCGGCGAGCTCACCATGGCCCGGCGGGAGGCGTTGACCTGGGCCGGACCCTGCCAGCCGGGCGACACCCTGGGAATGATCGGCGACGAGGTCGTCCTGATCAACCGCGATCCACTGGCCGCGGCCCGCGAGCTGGTGGAGCGAATGTTGTCGGGGGGCGGCGAGCTGGTGACAGTCCTGCTCGGCCAGGACGCCCCGGATGGTGTCGGAGATGCGCTGATCGAGCACTTGCGTAGCGCACATCCCGAAGTCGATGTGGTGGTCTACGCCGGTCGTGTGCCGCAGCGTGTGCTGCTAGTGGGGGTGGAGTGAGCGTGGCCGGCGTGGACGACTCGCTGGACCGGGTGATCGGTGCCAAGAGCGCGAAGTTGCTGGCCGAGCAGCTGGATGTGCGCACCGTCGGCGACCTGCTGCGGCATTACCCGCGCCGGTACGCCGACCAGGGCCAGCTCACCCCGATCGCGAGTCTGACGCCGGGGGAAGACGTCACGGTGGTCGCCGAAATTCGCAGCTGCTTCTCTCGCCCGATGCAACAGAAGAAAGGCACCATCCAGCAGGCGGTGATCTTCGACGGCACCCGCACCCTGAATCTGACATTCTTCAACCAGCACCGTTTGCCCCACGTGCTCGTCCCTGGTCGGCAGGGTCTGTTCGCCGGCCGGGTGACGAGATACGGCAAAGAGCGCGCTCTGCAGCTCACGCACCCGAGGTACCAGCTGCTCGACGGTGACGCTGACAAGCTCGCGGAATTCTCCCGGCCACTGATCCCGGTCTATCCCGCCACCAAGGACCTGCCATCCTGGACGATCCAGCTCTGCGTGCGCCAGGTGTTCGACGTCCTCGACGATCCCGAGGACCCGCTGCCCGCCGAGCTGCGGGCGCAGCACCGGCTGCTGGACCTGGGTGCGGCACTGCGAGCCGTGCACCGCTGCGACGACCGTTCCCAAATCGCGGCCGCGCACCGCCGGCTGAAGTGGGACGAAGCGATGGCGGTGCAGCTCACCCTCGCGCAGCGCCGTCAACAGGTGCTGCGCCGGCCCGCGCCGGTCTGCCCGCGCCGCGACGGTGGGCTGGCTGCCGCCTTCGACGCCGCACTGCCTTTCACCTTGACCGCCGGCCAACGTGAAGTCGGCGAGTTGCTGGCCGTCGAGCTGGCCGGCGAACACCCGATGAACCGGCTGCTGCAGGGCGAGGTCGGATCCGGTAAGACCGTGGTGGCACTGCGGGCGATGCTGCAGGTCCTGGATGCGGGACGGCAAGCGGTGCTGCTGGCGCCCACCGAGGTGCTCGCTGCGCAACACGCCCGGTCCCTGCGAGCCATGTTGGGCGACTACGGCCGGGCCGGCGAGCTGGGGTCAGCCGAGCAGGCCACCCGGATCACCCTGCTCACCGGATCACTGCCCGCCCGGTCGCGTAAACAGGCACTGCTGGACGCGGCCAGTGGTGCGGCCGGAATCGTGATCGGCACCCACGCCCTGATCCAGGATCGAGTGTCCTTCGCCGATCTGGGCCTGGTGGTGGTCGATGAGCAGCACCGCTTCGGTGTCGAGCAGCGCGACGCGCTGCGCGCCAGGGCGGTCGACGGCACCAGCCCGCACGTGCTGGTGATGACGGCGACGCCGATCCCGCGCACCGTCGCGATGACCGTCTACGGCGATCTGGAGGTCTCGGCGCTGCGCGAGCTGCCCCTTGGTCGGTCGCCGATCTCGACCACCGTGGTGCCGGTCGGGGAAAAACCCAGCTGGTTGGAACGGGTGTGGCGGCGGATCGCTGAGGAGGTTGCCAGCGGGCAGCAGGCCTACGTGGTGTGCCCGCGGATCGGTGACGACGCTGCGGGTGAGGACACTGCCGGCGATCCCGATGAGGACGGCGGCCGTCCGCCGCTGGCGGTGCTCGACCTGGCTCCGCAGCTTGAAGAAGGTCCACTGGCCGGGCTGCGGCTGGGGGTCTTGCACGGCCGCCTGCCAGGCAACGACAAGGACGTCGTGATGCGGTCCTTCACCGCCGGCGAGATCGACGTCCTGGTGGCCACCACCGTCGTCGAGGTGGGCGTCGACGTACCCAACGCCACCGTCATGGTGATCATGGATGCGCAGCGGTTCGGGGTCAGCCAGCTGCACCAGCTGCGCGGCCGGGTCGGCCGCGGCGCGCATCCGGGGCTGTGCCTGCTGGTGACCGACTCGCCCGAGGGGACTCCCGGCCGGGAACGACTCGACGCTGTCGCCGCGACCACCGACGGGTTCGAACTGGCCCAACGGGACCTGGAGCTGCGCCGCGAGGGAGACGTGCTCGGCGCGTTGCAATCCGGCCGGCGATCCGGGCTCAAGCTGCTCTCGCTGCTGCGCGACGCGGACCTCATCGGTCAAGCGAGGCAAGCCGCCCGGCAGCTGGTAGAGACTGACCCCGACCTCACCGCCCACCCCGCCCTAGCCCGCCTAGCCGCCGACCTGCTAGACGACCAGCGCGCCCAATTCCTGGAGAAAGTGTGACCCCACAGCCCTGTGCGCTCAGTCCGCCGAAAAGGTTCCATTAGCCGACGTTGGAGGGCTGATCCGAAATCGCCTCGCCCGCGTCCTCAAGATCGCCAATCGTGAGCAGTAACCGTGCAGAATCGCACGGCCATCCCACAGTTTTTGTGATCATGGAAGGCAGTCGGGCCGCCGGGAGGATCCACTGGCGGATCGTGCCCTGAAACCGCGAAAAGGTTCCCATAGGCGCGGCTAGGCATGGTTCCAGAATCGCGAAAAGGTTCCATAAGGCCGGTCAGCGGGTGGGGTGGATGACGGCGGCTGCGCTGCCGCCGCGGCGGGTGGGTTCGCCGGCGGCCAGGACGGTGGCGTTGGGGCGGAATTCCAGACCTGAGGCGACGCCGATATCTGAGCTGATCTTGATCGTCGGATCCAGCGGCGAGGTGTCGCTGATCGCGAACTTGTGACCGAGTGATATCAGGCCACCCGTGGCGGGCGCCACGATGAATGCCGGCTCGGCCTGGGTGGTCGCTGTATTGCGCTGCGAGGCTCGGGGAGCGGCGATCGCATCGGGCAGGTTCATATCGAAGTCGATCCGGTTGACCAGGATCTGCAGGACCGTGGTGATGATCGTGGCGCCGCCCGGCGAGCCGACCGCCAGGAACGGTCGACCGTCGCGCAGCACGATCGTCGGTGACATGCTCGAACGCGGTCGCTTGCCCGGCGCAGG